>CAXTIY010000005.1:0-27518 GCA_964244215.1 uncultured bacterium | reverse complement strand
GACGAGCCGCTTTCGGCGCTCGACGCGCTCCTGCGTATCGAGTTGCAAACGGCGATCGCGCGCATAGTAAGCGAAACGCGTTGCACGGCCTTACTCGTAACGCACGACGTCGATGAAGCGCTCTACCTCGCGGACCGCGTCCTCGTGCTCGCCGGCACGCCCGCCGAAGCGGCGCTCGAAATCGTCGTGCCCGAACACGCGCGGCGTTCGCGTTATGCGGACCTCACGCACGAACGCACGCAACTCTTAACCGCACTCGGCGTCGAAAGCCGCGCGCGAAAGAGCGCTCCGGCGTTACGAATCGTTCAATAGAGCACGTTCGCACGCGCTCGTGCTCGGAACGGCGCTACTCTGAGAGGAGTTCGATCGCCGTTCGCAGATCGAGCATCGCACCTTCGCGATAAGCCGCGTCGTACTCACGTTCGCCGAGCGCCGTACGTAACGCGTTTTCGACGCGCGCGTATTCGATTTGTTCGCTATAGTCTCGTCGTTCCGTCATCGCGGCGAGTCGCGCATCAACGTAGCTGAGGACGCTCGTCGCCCGTGACCGCAAGGCGCCGATCCGCACGTGATCCATGCCCGCGTCGTCGCGTAAAGCCGCGATCGCCGCGAGAAGCTGCAACGCGCGCACCTCGACTTGCTCGACCCCGAAGCGGCGCGCGAGCGTGAGGCATTCTCGTGCCGTCGCCGAGGCTTCGTCCCAACGCTCGAGCGCGATCTGATACGCGGCCATGTTCCCGAGCCAGACGGAGGCCTCGCGCGTCTCACGTTCGGCTGCGAGAGCCCGCGCGATCGTGCGCACGGCGGACGCCGCATCGCCGATACGATATTCGATCTCCGCGAGATTAACGGTCACCGCATAAATGCCGCGCCGATTCTCGGTGCTACGAAACTCGGTGAGAGCGGCGGTGAAATGCGTGCGGGCGCGCGCGTAATCGCTTTCCTGCGTATAAAGAATCGCAAGATCTACGAGCGCGTGCGCCCTCAACTGCCGTTCTCCGCGCTTCGCAAAGACGTCGAGCGCCTCGAGCAGATACGGTTGCGCTTCCGCCGTTCGCTCGAGTCGGGCGAGCGTAAACCCGACGAACATCGCCGCTTCGCCAGTCGCGACTTCGTCCGTCAAGGCACGGCATGCCGCGAGTGCTTCGTGCGCCGTCGCGAGCGCCGCGACGTGTTGTCCGAGCGCGATGCGGATATGGGCGTCGGCGAGCACGAGACCGGCTACGGTTTCCAAGGCCGTTTCGGAGGTCGAGAGTCGGCGCGCGACCGCAATCCAGTGCAGCCCCTCGCTCGGCGCCAAGCGCCCCCATAGACGCCGGGAGAGCGCGACCAGGCGTTGCCCGAGCGCCACCGCTTTTCGTTGCTCGAGCGCGAGGGAGAGAACGCCCCGCAGGTTTTCGACTTCCGGCTCGTATAGCCACTGCCAGCGGTCCGACGGAAGGGTCGTCCAACAGGCGAACGCCTCCTCGGCAATTGCGAGGCACCAGTCGAAGGTCCGCTGCAGTAAGCGCTCGCGCTCGGCCGGGTCCGCAATCTTTTGGCTCGCATGCATGCGTATCGATTCGGAGAGCCGGAAGCGAACCGGCACGCCCACGGAGCTTTCGGCTTCGACGCCGATAAGCGACTTGTCGCACAAGGCCTCGACGAGTCTCAGCACGTCCAAATCGCCGTCGCCTGCGACTGCTTCCGCCGCTTCGAGCGTGAAGCTCCCGGTGAAGAAAGCCAAGCGGCACAGCGTCGTCTGTTCGCTCTCGTCGAGGAGATCGTAGCTCCAGTCGATCAGCGCTCCGAGCGTGCGCTGCCGCGGCAAAGCGGTACGTCCGCCCATCAGCAGCGCAAAGCGCTCGTCGAGCCGTGCGCGGATCTGCATCGGAGCGAGGATGCGCACGCGAGCGGCCGCGAGTTCGATCGCGAGCGCGATACCGTCGAGACGCAAGCAGATTTCGGCGACGATCGGCGCGCTCTCGTCGGTCAATCGAAAACGCCGGTCGACGTCGCGCGCGCGTTCGACGAAGAGGGCGATCGCTCCGAAGCCGAGCGCTTCGGCCGCCGTCAGGCTAGCCACGACCTCACCTTTGGGAACGTCGAGCGACGGCATGCGGTAGACGGCTTCGCCCTCGACGTCGAGCGATTGCCGGCTCGAGGCGAGCATGGCGACGTGCGGACAATTGCGGAGCAAAGCGCTCGCGACTTCCGCGACGGCCGAAACGAGATGCTCGCAATTATCGAGTACGAGCAACAGCGTCTTCGGGCGCAGTGCCAGCGTGAGCGCTTGCAAGGGATCCGCGTCCGATTCGAGCGTGAGGCCGATCGCCGCTGCGATCCGAATCGGAATGAGCTCCGCTTCCTGTAACGACGCGAGCTCGACGAACCACACGCCGTGACCGGAGCCGTCCACGAGATTCGCCGCGACGTGCAACGACGTGCGAGACTTGCCGACGCCACCCGCCCCCGTGAGCGTCACGAGACGATGCGCGCGCACGAGCGCCACGACTTCGTCGACGACGCCTTCGCGGCCGACGAACGACGTGACGTGCGCGGGCAAGTTATTCGCGAGTACTTCGAGCGAGCGCAGTCGCGGAAATTCGGCGGGCAACCCGGCCACGACGACCTGAAAGATGCGTTCGGGGCGCAGCAAATCTTTGAGGCGATGTTCGCCGAGATCGAGCAGCTCGAACTCGAGATCGGGTAACCCGAGCAGCAATTCACGCGTCACGCCGCTCGCGATAATTTGATCGCCGTGGCCCGTCGCGAGCAAGCGCGCGACGCGATTCACCGACGCCCCGAAGAAATCGCCTCCGCGTTCTTCGGCGTAACCCGTGTGCAACGCGATACGAACGCGCAGGCCCGATACGTCGGAAAAATTTTCCGCTCCGAGCGCTCGCTGCACGGCGATCGCGGCGCGTACCGCAGCGAGCGGATGGTGAAAGGCGGCGCAAAATGCGTCGCCCATCGTCTTGAAGACGATACCGTCGTTGCCGGCGAGCACCGCGTTCAGTATGGCGTCGTGGCGTTCGAGCGCCCGGCGCATTTCGGTGGGATGCAACTCCCAACGCATCGTGCTGCCTTCGATGTCCGTGAATACGAACGTCGGCGGGGCGCCGCCGGGCCGTCGCGCCGGCGCGGCGAATGGCGTCGCGTTCACACCCGCCGGTATTCGCGGCGCCGAAGCCGCCTCCGTTCTCGCAGGCGGCCCGGGCTACGAACGGTCGTTACGTAATCGGCCCCGAGCGCTTTTCTAAGAGCTCGACGGGAATGCCGTTTGGATCTTCGGCAAAGGCGATCCAGCGGCCGCCACCCGGCGACTTCTTGGGCCCGCTCGTGATCGGCACGCCGTTTGAACGCAACTTCTCGACGGCGGCCTGGAAATCGCCGTCGAGTTCGAGAGCGAGATGCTCGTAGCGGTTGCCGATCGCATACGGCGGATGGTCTTCGAGATCGTACACGAGCTCGATATACGAAGACCAATCTTCACCGACGAACGCCATATCGGCGTTGCCCGGATAGTGCAGCGGACCGTCGAGCAATTTAAGGCCGAGCTTACTCGTATAAAAATCGATCGTCTGCGACATATCGTTGACGAAGATCGACGTGTGTAGAAAACGCGACATGGTTCTCCTATTGCGCGAGGCGCCGGACCGCGCGAGCGATAAACGAAGGAACGACGTAGAACTTACGGGTTCCTCTCGAGCGGCACCCTAACTCACCTGGAGCGCATCGGCAACTTCGAACAAGTCGGCGTTGCGGGCTCCGCGCAATCGCTCGCGCTCGAAGTAGCGGATCCGGCGGCGTTGCGAGCGAGGCTCGCGGAGCACGGTGTGGCGTCGAGCGAACCTTCCGAGACGCCCGTGTGCCGCATTCCGAAACGAAGGATCCCGACGGCAACCGGATCTGGCTACACGAAGCGAAGCCGCACTGAGGCGGCGACACTCGCTACAAAACCGGAGCCGGCCGCTGTAACGGAAACAAGATTACTTCACGAATCGATTGTTGATCGGTCAACAACATCACGATGCGATCGACGCCGATGCCGATGCCCGCGGTCGGAGGCATGCCGTACTCGAGCGCGTTGACGAAATCCCAGTCGGGCGGCGGCACTTCGTCGTTGCCCGTGCGGCGCTCGACGATTTGCGCTTCGAAGCGAGCGCGCTGGTCGCTCGGGTCGTTGAGCTCGGTGAACGCGTTCGCGAGTTCGAAGTTGGCGCCGAAGAGTTCGTAGCGATCGACGATTGCGGGATCGCCGTCTTTGCGCTTCGCGAGCGGTGAAATGATGACCGGATAGTCGTAGACGAACGTCGGATCGATCAGATTCGGCTCGACGACGCGTTCGAAGATTTTATCGAGCGCCTGACCGTGCGTTTGCGAAGGCGGCACGCCGAGCGTGGCGAGTATCTGCCGGGCGCCTGCGGGGTCGAGCAGTTGCTCGCGGTCGAGACCGCCCCACGTCTCCATCGCTTCGAAGTAGGCGATTCGCTTGAAGGGTCGGGAGAACGAGAGCTGCCGTCCACCGTACGTGATCTCGCTCGTGCCGTGCACGGCAAGCACCAGCTCCGCGAAGAGCGCCTCGTTGAACTCCATCATCTCGTGTACCGACCAATACGCGGCGTACAATTCGAGCATCGTGAACTCGGGATTATGCGTCGTGTCGATCCCTTCGTTGCGAAAGATACGGCCGATCTCGTACACGCGCTCGAGGCCGCCCACGACGAGCCGTTTGAGATTGAGTTCCGTCGCGATGCGCAGATCGAGCTCGAGATCGAGGGCGTTATGGTGCGTGCGGAACGGCCGGGCCGCGGCTCCTCCCGCGACGTGCAGCATGGTCGGCGTCTCGCACTCGACGAAACCGCGCGCGTCGCAGAAACGCCGCATCTCCGAAACGATCTTCGAACGAGTCAGGAAAATTTCGCGTACGTGCTGGTTCATCGCGAGATCGAGATAGCGCTGGCGGTAACGCTTCTCGACGTCTTGTAAACCGTGGAACTTATCGGGTAACGGCAGATACGACTTTGCGAGTATCGCGAACGCCGTAACGCGCAGCGTTAATTCACCCGACTTCGTCCGGAAGATCGTGCCGCTCGCCCCGAGAATGTCGCCGAGATCGAGCCGGTCGAATAACTCGAACGCGGCTTCGCCGACGGCGTCTTGGCGAACGTATAACTGAACCTTTCCCGTGCGGTCCCACAGATCGGCGAAGTAAACTTTCTTGCCCTGTTTGCGAAGCGCGAGTAACCGGCCGGCGAGCGCGAGGCTCGCCGTCTGTGGTTCATCTTCGGGTTTAAGCTCCGCGTAAGCGGCCGCCACGCCGGCCGCCGTCGTCGTAACGTCGTAGCGCGTCGCGCGAAACGGGTCGACGCCGCGGTCGCGTAATTCCGCGAGATTGGTCTGCCGGGCCGCGAGGAGGTCCGCTTCACGCGCCCCGAGGTCGCTCGTACCGCTCGTCGCCGCGTCGCCCTGCGGCGAAGCAGGCTCGCTCAAGACGCTTTCTTCGCGACTTTCTTTTTCGTCGAATTGATGCCGTCGATTTTATAATTGGTCACGCCGCGTGGCGTGGTTACCTCGACGAGTTCGCCCTTCTTCTTGCCCATGAGCGCACTGCCGAGAGGCGATTCGTTGGAAAGGCGACCGTTGACGGGATCGGCTTCGGCCGACCCGACGATCGTGAATTCGTGGGCGGCGCCGCTCTTGGCATCTTTGACCTTCACGGTCGCACCAAGATGCACTTCGTCTTGCGCGTATTCGGAAGAGTCGATGATGCGCGCGTTGCGAATCATGGCCTCGACTTTGAGAATGCGGCCTTCGACGAACGCCTGCTCTTGCTTCGCGTCTTCGTATTCGGCGTTTTCGGAAATATCGCCAAATTCTTTGGCTTGACGGATTCGCTCGTTGACCTCGCGACGATGGACGGTCTTGAGATCGTCCAACTCTTCTTCGAGCTTCTCGAGCCCCTCTTTGGTGAGCACCAGCTCTTTGTCGTTCACGAAAATCTCCGCTCGTTTGCCTCGGCCGTAACGCGTCGCAAGCGTTACTCGCGACAGCCCGTGTGCTTCGGTCAGCGGGGTAGCCCCTACCTTTACGGGTGCCCGGACCGTGATTTCGTTAAGTCGCGTTCACGATGCGTGCCGGCGTGGACCCGTCGGTAACGCTCGCTATAAGAGCGATTTCAACCTATCCTAGAGTCGAGAAGGGAGGCTCGCCGGCGACCGCGCGATCATGGAACAAAGCTGGCGGATCGTGGCGGGCGCGGCGGGTATCTAAGCGCGATCGTCGGCGAACCACCCGGAAGGCTCGACCGCGAGATTAACGTTGATCTGCTTTACCTCGGTATACGCATCGTACCCGTACGTGCCGAGTTCGCGCCCGATGCCGGATTGTTTATAACCGCCCCAAGGGGCTTCGTTATACGTCGGATGATACGTATTGATCCACGTAATCCCGGCCCGTAATTTGCGTACGACCCGCTGCGCCTTCGCGCCGTCGTTCGTGAAGACGGCACCGGCGAGACCGTAGAGGGAATCGTTCGCGAGCGCGATCGCTTCGGTTTCGTCATCGAACAGCTGCACGACGAGCACGGGTCCGAATATCTCTTCGCGCACGATGCGCATCGCGGGCGTGGTGTCCGCGAAGATCGTCGGCTCGATATAATAGCCGCCTTCGGCGCCCGCGACGTTCGCTCGGCCGCCGCCACAAAGCAGCGTCGCGCCCTCGGCGCGCCCGATCTCGATGTAACGCAAGACGCGGTCGCGCTGCGCTTCGCTCACGAGCGGCCCCATTTCCGTGCGCGTATCGAAGCCGTCGCCGACGACGATCGCCTTCGCGCGGCGAACGAGCTCCGCGAGAAACCGGTCGGCGAGCCCGCGCTCGAGTAAGAGCCGGGACCCGGCGGAACACACTTGGCCTGCGTTTGCGTAGATACCGAATAGCGCGTAATCGATCGCCGTCGCGAAATCGGCATCGGCGAAGACGATGTTCGGCGATTTACCGCCGAGTTCGAGCGAAATCTTTTTGACGTTTCCCGCCGCCGCGCGCATGATCGCTTGTCCCGTGGGCACGCTGCCGGTGAACGCAATTTTATCCACGTCCATGCTTTCCGAAAGAGCGGCGCCGACGACGGGGCCCGCACCGGGCAGTACGCTGAGCACGCCTTCAGGCAAACCCGCTTCTTGCGCTAATTTCGCAAGCCACAATGCGGAGAGCGGCGTGTATTCCGATGGCTTGAGAATGCAGACGTTCCCGGTCGCGAGCGCGGGCGCGAGTTTCCAGGCCGACATCAGCAATGGATAATTCCACGGTACGATCTGCCCGCACACGCCGATCGGCTCGCGTACCGTAAAGCTGACCGACGGCGCCGGCACGTCGTAACTCTGGCCGTGCGGCTTGGTCGCGAGCCCGGCGTAATAGCGGAAACAATTCGCCGTATCCGCGACGTCGTATTCCGCTTCGCGCAGCGGCTTACCGCACGAAAGCGTTTCCAACTGCGCGAGTTCCGCCGCATTCGCATCGATGACGTCTGCGAGTTTGAGCAGGAACTGCGCGCGTTCGAGGGCGGAGGTCTGCGGCCAAGGACCTTCGTCGAACGCGGCCCGCGCGAGCTCGATCGCGCGCTCCGCATCGGCGTGCGTCGCCTCCGCCACGCGCGCGACTTCGCGACCGGTCGCGGGATCCACGCATCCGCGCGAACCGCCGCCGGAAGCCGCTTGCCAACGGCCGCCGAGGAAGAGCAGCGCCGTTCCATCCGCGCCTCGCTCTAGGCGGCCGAGAGCCGCGGTACGCTGCGCTACGGATGCTGACGCGTCTGCGATGGGAACGTCGATCTGGATCACGCTGTAGAGTCCTTCCGGGATGCCGCGATTAAGCAGAGAGTGCCGTATGTTTGCGTGCCATGGCGCCGAGGGCTTCGGCGAGAATGGCGAAGACGCGGTCGGCTTGCGCGCGCTCGATCGTCAGCGGTGGTTCGACCCGGATCACGCGCGAATTGACGAGCGTTCCGGCCACGAGTACGCCGCGATCGAAGAGATACTTCGATGCCTCGAAGCCGATGACGTCGCTTGCGAATTCGAGCGCGATTAAGAGCCCCATCCCGCGCACGTCGACCACGAGATTTTCGTGGCCGCGCACGGCGTCGCGCAGACCGCCGAGCATGTAGGCACCCATTTCGGCAGCCCGTTCCGATAAGCGTTCCTCGATAATTACGTCGATCGTCGCGAGCGCTGCCGCACACGCGAGCGGATTCCCGCCGAAGGTCGTCGTGTGCAAGAACGGATTATCGAAGAGCCGCGAAAAGACGGCTTCGGTCGCGACGGTCGCACCCACCGGCATCACGCCGCCGCCGAGAGCTTTCGCAAGGCACAAGATGTCCGGCGCGACGTTCCAATGCTCGCATGCGAACATCGTGCCCGTGCGGCCCATGCCGGTCTGCACTTCATCGAAGATTAAGAGCGCGCCGAATTCGTCGCACAGTTTGCGCACCGCGGGCAAATAGGCGTCGTCCGGAAGATTGACGCCGCCTTCACCTTGAATCGGCTCGAGCAGCACGGCCCCGACGTCTTCGCCCGTCATGCGGCTCGACGTGAACATGTCCGAGAGCGCGAGCGTGTCGTTGAACGGCACGTGCTTGAAGCCCGGCAGCATACGGCCGAACGGTACGCGAAACGCGGCCTTGCCGCTCGCGGAAAGCGAGCCGAAACTCTTCCCGTGAAAGCCTTTGGTCGCGACGACGATCGTCGGCTTCTTCGGATCGAATGCGCGTGCGAGTTTGAGCGCGGCCTCGACGGCTTCGGTGCCGCTATTGCTGAAGAACGAGTATTTGAGATTACCCGGTGTGAGCATCGCGAGCGTTTTCGCGAGCATCGCGCGCAGCGGATCGAGCAGATCTTGGCTGTGTAACGCTTGGCGCTCGAGTTGCGCGCGCACGGCGCCGACGACTTTGGGATGCCGGTGCCCGACGTTGAAGATGCCGAAGCCGCCGAGACAGTCGATGTATTCGCGGCCGTTGACGTCCGTGAAGACGTTACCCGAATCCGACCACTCGACCGAAGCGTCGAGCGTGCCGCCCGCGCCCGCTTTGCGATATTCGAGAAAACCGGGATTCACGTAATCGCGGAAACCGTCGATGGTTTCGCGGACGATCCAATCCGCTTGCGCGCGATCGATCGCCGGAGTGTGGATGAGCTCTAGTACGGCTTGCGTATAGGCGTGGACGTCGGTATGTGTGTTCGATACAAGAATTTTGGGCCTCGCTGGATGGAGAGGTGCATTGTTACGTTGTCGAGGTTAGGCGGCGCTCGCGATGCGGGCGCAGGCGCGCTCGAGCGCGACGAAGCCGAGCGCGATATCGTCCGGCGTCGCGACCAAGGGAACGAGGATGCGGAGCACGTTCGCTCCGGGACCGGCCGTGAGCGCGAGCAAGCCTTCTTCGAAAGCGGCCTGCACGACGCGCGACGCGACGCTCGGCTCGCCCGCAGGTGCGGGCTCGAACTCGAGGGCGAGCATCGCTCCGAGCCCGCGGACTTCGGCAATCGCGGGGTACCGGGCGGCGAGCGCTTCGAGCCTGCGGCGCAAATCTTTGCCGAGCGCCACGGCGCGTGAAAGCACGTCTTCGGACGCATAGGCGTCGAGCGTCGCAAGAGCCGCGGCGCACGCGAGCGGATTACCCGCGTACGTTCCGCCGAGCCCGCCCGGCGCGACCGCATCCATGACGTCCGCCCAACCGACGACGCCAGAAAGCGGCAAGCCACCCGCGACGCTTTTGGCAAACGTGATCAGATCGGGTACCACGCCCGCCTGCTCGATCGCGAAGAACGTACCCGTGCGGCCGAAGCCCGTCTGGATTTCATCTGCGATAAGGAGGATGCCGTGACGGTCGGCAAGCGTCCGTAACGCGCGCAAAAACTCCGGCGGTGCGGGCACGAAGCCACCTTCACCGAGGACCGGTTCGATGATGAACGCCGCGACGTGTTCCGCTGCGATTTGCGTCGCGAATAGTTCGTCCAGCGCTTCGAGCGAGCGGCGCACGTCCCACCCCCGCCGGGCGTCGGGATACGGCGCGCAGTACGTGCCCGAAGCGAACGGGCCGAAATTCTGCTTGTACGGTGCGACCTTGTTCGTCATCCCGAGCGCGAAGAGCGTCCGGCCGTGATATCCGTAGGTGAAGGAGATGATGCCCGCGCGACCGGTCGCCCCGCGCACGATCTTGACGGCATTTTCGGTCGCCTCGGCGCCCGTGGTTAGTAAAAGCGTCTTCTTCAGGGCGGAACCGGGCGCGAGGTCGTTGAGGCGCTCGGCGAGGGCGACGTAGCCTTCGTACATTCCGACCTGAAAACAGGTGTGTGTGAACGCTTCGAGCTGATCCCGGACGGCGGCCACGACCGCCGGATGACGATGCCCGAGATTGAGCGTTCCGATGCCGCCCGCAAAATCGATGTATTCGCGGCCATCGACGTCCCAAAGGCGCGCGCCCTCGGCCCGGGCCACGAAGAGCGGATAGGCGGACGAGACGCCGCGCGCGACGGCCTGCTCGCGCCGCTGAGTGAGGTCGGCGGTGCGGGAGCGGATCAGTTGCACGAATGCATGCCCATGAGGAGATACGGTTCGGCGGCGGCGACCGTTCGACATTCGGCCGTTCGCACGACGAACGATCGGGCTCGTTAGCCGCTCGCAGGGTGGCGAACCGCACATCGAAGCGTGTATATTATGCAGAATCTCGAACCGGCGCTTTTTTGCAAGCGGCGGTCCCTTCGCGTTCTGGAGTTGCGATGCACCTGCGCACCCCTGGTCTTCTGATACTGGTCGCTTTTCTCATAAGCCTCATGGCCCCCGCGCTCGCCGGCACGACGGGCGGCTTGCGCGGGCGGGTCGTCGACGCGACGACGAATACGGGCGTCGCGGGCGCGACCGTCACGGCCACGTCGCCGACGCAGAGCGCTTCGACGACGACCGATGCGAGCGGCGGTTTCAGCTTCATTACGCTCGCGCCCGACACGTATACGGTGTCGGCGCAAATCCAAGGGTACGATCCGTCGTCGAACAGCGGCATCTCGGTATTCGCCGATCAAGTGCAAAACGTCGGCACGTTTCAACTCGCGAAGACATTGCGCCGCATCGGCCAAGTGAGCGCGCGCCGCTCGAGCAATCTCGTGCGGCCCGGTACCACGAGCGACGTGTATTCCGTCAACGCCGCAGGCCAAGCGGCCTCGCAAGCGGTCGGCGGACCGGGCGGCCTCAACCAAGCCTATAGCGCGATCGCGACGACGCCCGGCGTGAACGTGCCGCAAGGGCAACAGGGCTGGAATCAACTCGTCTACGTGCGTGGCGGCGATTATAGCGACGTCGCAAACGAACTCGACGGTATACCGGTCAATCGCGCATCGGACTTCGCGCCGATAACGACGCTCTCGAGCCTCGGGCAACAGGAAGTGCAAACGTATACCGGCGGCACGCCGCCCTCGGCCGAGGCCTCCGGCCTCTCGGGCTTCATCAACCAAGTCATCAAGACGGGCACGTATCCCGGCTACGAAAATCTAAGCGTCGGCGTCGGCGGCCCGGCGTACTATCACAAGCTCAGCGTCGAAGCGAGCGGCGCGACGAGCAATCGCAACTTCACCTATTACGTCGGGCTCGGCGGCGAGAATCAAGACTATCGCTATTCGGACCAATTCAACGGCGCGAGTACGCCGCTCTTCTTCGCACCGCTGTCCATTCCGAGCAATAACGGAACCGTCTACGACGGCAGCGGTCCGGCGGTCTTCGCGCCCGGCCAGTCTTATTCGATCGCGCACACGAGCGAACGCGACAGCGTCGCGAACTTCCACGTCTATCTGCCGCATAAAGCGGGCGGCCTTAAGGACGACGTTCAGTTGCTCTACGTGACGAGCGACGTACAGAGCGGGTTCTACAGCTCGCCGAACGATCTCGGTGGAGCGGCAGTACTCGCAAATTCGACGGGCACGCCGACGTACGTCGATAATTACGTGTACAAAGGTGCCCTGTTTGCAGCACCCGATCCGACGAAAATCGCGATGAATTATTCGCCGAGCAGTCCGCCGCACACGTTCAACCAGGGAGTCATCCTTCCGGAGACGCGCGACGCCGACGACCACAATGCCACGATCATCAAGCTGCAATATCAGAAGAACTTCAGTTCGAGCTCGTACCTGCGGCTCTTCGGGTACAGCGAATACAGCGATTGGTTTCTCAACGGGCCCGTGAGCGCGTTTTTGACGTATGGCGGCGAGTTACAGGATTACGAAGTTCACGGCAACGCTTTCGGCACGACGGCCATCTATTCCAATCAACTCAATGCGAAGAACCTCCTCACGTTTACGGGCTCGTATCAAACGCAGAAGCTCGAAACCTACAACGGCAATAACTACGGCGGTTCGATCAGCACGAATCTCGTCGATGCCAAGGGCAATTGCTATAGCCCCAACACGGGCTACTACGCGAGTTGCTATACGCCGATTACCAACGGCGACGGCACCGTCAACCCGTCGGGCGGCCTCAATCAGTACGGTTTCGCCGGTGCGCTGGGAACGCTCGCAATCGGAACGCCGCCCGCAGGCACGCCCGCGGTTCGCAACGGCGCGAGAAACCTCGTCACCGACGACGGGCAGAGCGCGCAGATCGATGAGATCACGCCGTTCTATAGCGCCGCATCGTTGACCGACGAATTCCATCCGACCGAGCGTCTCACGCTCAACGCCGGGCTACGGCTCGAGAACTACACGTATCGTCTCGACGACACGACTTCAAATTACCCGGCGCGCCCTTTTTGGATCGCCGCTTACAATCGCGAGAATTCGTTCAGCACGACTTCGACTTCGGTCGCCCAGTGCACGGGCACGTATAACGGAGCGACCATCGGGGCGCTAACGACGGGCTCGGCGATTTCGGGCGTCGATCCGATCACGGGCGCTTCGCTCTGCGCCGCCGGCACCAACGCCGATCTCGCCAACACGAGCCCGCGTACGATTAGCTTCACGGCTTATCAGCCACGCCTCTCGTTCACCTATACGGTTACGCCCGACACGGTGTTGCGCGGCTCGTACGGCCGGTACGCCGCGCCTTCGCCGACGTCGTATCAGCAATACAACGTGCTGCAGCAAGATTCGCCGACGTTCATCGGACAGTTCTTACCGTACGGCTTCAACACGCCGTTTCACGATTCGCGGCCGTCATACTCGAACAACTACGATTTCTCTCTCGAGCAGCACATTCCGAAGACCGACGTGTCCTTCAAGCTCACGCCGTTCTACCGCTCGACGCAGGATCAACTCGCAAACATTCCGATCGGCGCGCAGGGCGTGCTCGACGGTCTCAACGTGGGCCGGCAGCGTAATTACGGCGTCGAATTCCAGATCCGTAAGGGCGACTTCGATCGTAACGGAGTTTCGGGCACGCTCAGCTATACGTTCACGCGCAGCCGCGTGCGCTACGCCAATTTCGGCGGCGGCAATCGCAACGAGATCGATAATCTCAACGACTATATTCGCAACTACAACGCCTATACGTCGGGGTGTGCGAACAAAGCCAATACGGCGCTGTGCGGCGGCACGAGCACGGGCGTCGTCGCGGCGCGTTGTTACACGCCGGACGGCGCGCCCGATCCCGGCTGTGTCGCGGGAAGCATCGCGAATCCGTATTTCGCCGCGAAGACGCAACCGCTACTCGATCGGACGGGCGAATACACGCCCTACGATATTCTACCGGCGCCGTTCCAAGGTGCCAACGGATACGAGACACCCGACGTCGCGACGCTCGTGCTCAATTACAAACACAACAAGTTCGCCTTCACGCCGAGCATGACGTATAGCTCGGGCTCTTTTTACGGCTCGCCGCTCGTATGGCCGGGCTACGACCCGCTCACGTGCACGGGAACGGTCGGCGCGACCACGCAAGCGAACACCCAGAGTTGCGGCAATTTCTTGTTCATTCCCGATAAGTACACGGGCAAGTTCGATAGCTTCGGCGACCTCCGCGAGCCGTCGCGTCTGACCCTCAACCTGCAATTCGCCTACGAGATCACGCCTAAGGTGAAAGTGACGCTCACGATGACCGGCCTCGAAGATCTCTGCTTCCAACGCAAATACGCGTGGGATAACGGGTCGACGTGCGTCTACGCGCAGCTGCCCTCGAATCTGCTCGCTCCGGCCGGCAACTTCGTCGCAAACCCACCCGTGCAACTCGCCTATCCGTACGGCAGCTGGTACAACAATTCGCAAACCGGGTTCGTCGGGCAGAAATTGCCGTTCGGCGCTTTCGTGCAAGCCGACGTCCGGATCTAACGCGCCTGCGCCCGTGACGCAACTGCGCGCCGACTGCCTCGGCTTTCGCGAGGTCGTCGCGCAGTCGGTGGCGATGCTCGGGCCGACGCTGACGCCCGTCCTCATCGTACCGCTGATGGCGGGCTCGGCGGGCAACGGCAGTTGGCTCGCCTACGCGCTCGGGACGCTGCTGTTGCTCGCGGTCGCGCTCAGCATTCGCACGTTCGCCGTTCGCTCGGCTTCGGCCGGGTCGCTCTTCGAGTACGCGCGCCGGGCGTTCGGAACGAACGGCGGTTTGCTCTGTGGCTGGGCGCTGTTGTGGGCGTACGTGCTGGTCGGCGTCGCGGGCGTTACCGGCTTCGCCGTCTTCGCAAGCGCCCTCTCGCATCTCGCGCATGCGCCGGAAATGCTCGTACGTATCGTCGCGAGCTTGCTCTGCATCGTCCTCGCGCTCGCCTTCGCGTACCGCGACGTCCGATTATCCACGGCGACGCTCCTGACTCTCGAAGTGGGCTCGGTGCTCCTGGTCGTGATCTTGCTCGCGGTCGTACTCCTGCACGGGAAAACCCTCGTCGATCCCGATCAGCTGACGCTGCGCGGCGCGACGCCGTCGGGGCTCGCGCTCGGAGTCGTCGTCGCGATCTTCAGCCTCGTCGGTTTCGAGTCGGCGACTTCTCTCGGCGCGGAGGCGCGCGATCCGCTACGTACGATACCGGCGGCCGTTATCGTGAGCGTCCTCGTTGCGGGTGGCTTCTTCGTCGCGTGCGCGTACGCAGAGTTGCTCGGCGCGCGCGGGCTCGGGACGACGATCGATAAACTCGCGACGCCGCTCGACGCCCTCGCGGGCCACGCGGGCGTCGGGCCGCTCGGCATCGCGATCGACGTCGGAGCTTTACTCTCATCGTTCTCGATCACGCTCGCCTCGCTCAACGCAGGCGCCCGCATTCTCTACACGCTCGGCAGAGCAGGCTTTTTCGCCGATTCGTTCGGACGCTCGCATCCCGAATATCAAACGCCGAACGTCGCCATCCTCGTGTTCGGCGGCGTTATCGCGCTCGTTGCGGAGGGCATGCTCGTGGCCGGCATCGCGCCGATCGACGCTTTCAACGATACGGCGACGCTCGGTTCGTTCGGCTTCGTCGCGATCTACGTCTTCGTCGCGCTCGGCGCGCCGATCTATCTGCGGCGTCGCGGCGAATTAAAGTCGTACCACATCGTTCTCGCAGGCTTTACGCTGACGCTGCTGCTGATACCGGCGATCGGCACCGTCTATCCCGTACCGGCAGCGCCGACCAACATCTTTCCGTATCTCTTCGCATTCTACGTGCTCGTCGGGTTCGTCGTACTGCGCATGCGCGGTTCGCGCACGCCGGCGGACTTCGGCGAAGAGAACGCGGCATGAACGTAACGGGCTTACGCGAGGTTTTCGAACGGGACGGTTATCTCGTGATACCGGAGTTCTCGAGTCCCGATTCGACCGCGAGCATTCGCGCGCGCGCGGCCTCGATCGTGGAAGATTTCGATCCGAGCGTTTCGCGCACCATCTTCAGCACGCGCGACGAGTCGCAGAAGTCGGAAGCCTACTTTCTCGAGTCGGGCGACAAGATACGATGCTTCTTCGAAGAGGAAGCTTTCGATGCTTCGGGGGCGCTCGTCGCCCCGAAAGCTCAAGCGATTAACAAAATCGGACACGCGTTACACGATCTCGACCCCGTCTTCGAACGCTTCTCGCGCGATCCACGTTTAGACGCTCTCGCGCGCGAACTCGGCGTTACGGATCCACGCGTCTATCAGTCGATGTATATTTTCAAGCAGCCGCGCATCGGCGGCGAAGTGCGCTGGCATCAAGATGCGACGTATTTCGTTACGGAGCCGAGTACCGTCGTTACGCTGTGGTTCGCCCTGGAGCGCGCCGAGCGCAATAACGGATGCCTCTGGCTCGAGCCCGGCAGCCACCGCCGGCCTTTGCGCGAGCGCTTCGTGGTGGAGCGGGGCTCCGGCCGCATCGAGGAACTCGACGCCACACCTTGGCCAGAACTCGCGCGCGCGCAGCCGGTCGAAGTCGATGCGGGTACGCTCGTGGTCATGCACGGACAACTGCCGCATTACAGTGCTCCCAATCGCTCGCCGCTGTCGCGCCAAGCCTACACGCTACACTTCGTCGACGGGCGTGCGCGGTACGCACTCACGAACTGGCTGCAGCGCCGGCCGGCTTTTCCGGCGCGTGGGTTCGTCTAAGCTGCCCGGGTGAGCCAAGCGGAAGAAAGCGAATCGACGGCAACGGTCGTCGTCGCGATCGTCGTCAATCTGCTCATCACCGTTCTCAAGATCGCCGCGGCCGCATTTACCGGCAGCTCTGCGATGTTTTCCGAAGCGGTTCATTCCGGTGTCGATACGCTCAACGAAGTGCTCCTCATCGTCGGCGTTTCGGCGAGCAAGCGCCCCGCCGACGAGTCGCACCCGCTCGGACACGGTCAAGAGTTGTACTTTTGGACGTTGATCGTGGCGGTCGTGATCTTCGGTGCGGGAGGCAGCATTTCGATCTTCGAGGGCGTTCAGCGGCTGCTCGCTCCCCGACCGCTCGAAAATGCGATCTGGAGCTATGCCGTGCTCGGCGGAGCGCTCGTGCTCGAGATGATATCGTGGGTAGTCGCCTATCGCGCGCTCCGCAGTAAGGCGGAATCGGCCTCGACTTGGCAGCTCATTCGCGAAAGCAAAGATCCGACGATCTTTACGGTCTTGCTCGAGGATTCGGCGGCGCTGGTCGGACTTTGTATCGCCCTCGCGGGCACCTTCGCGCAACAGCGCGGTTTCGAAGCGGCGGACGGCATCGCCTCGATCGGCATCGGGGTCGTGCTCTGCTGCGTCGCCTTTATCGTCATTCGAGAGAGCCGGGGACTTATTGCGGGCGAAAGCGCGTCGCGGCCGGTGATCGACGCCGTTCGAAGCATTCTCACAAGCGAGCCTACGATCGCCCGGGTCGATTCCATCGTCACGCTGCAGATCGGTCCGGATAGCGTGCTGCTGATCCTAACGCTCGGCTTCGCGCCGGTTTCCGGCACGGCGCTCGGGCAAAGCGTCGAACGCTTGCGAGCGCGTATCGCAAACGAAGTTCCGAGCATCAAGACCGTGTCGATTTCACTCTCGTCGATCGCTTCGCTCGGCGCGACGAGCGGCATCTAGTTCGTCCGCGATCGGCGCTTCGAACGCGTCATCGCCGCTCGCGAGCGAGCCCGGACGACGTTCGAAACAGTGACGGCTTGTGGCGATACTCTGTAACGTGACGTTCACATCGATCGCAAGGCCGGCCCGGCGTGCTTGATTTTATTGCGCGGGCCTGGTGGATCATCGCGCTGCGGGGCGTCCTTACCATTCTGCTCGGCCTCGCGGCGTTCGTCATACCACACGACTCGCAAGGTCCGCTGAGAATTCTTTTCGGTTCGTTCGCTATCGTAGATGGGCTGGTCGCGACCATCGCTTCGTTACAGTTCGCCCGTGTCGCGAACGCTTGGCGCTGGCTCGGCGGTGAAGGCGCACTCGGCATCGTGCTCGGACTCGTGGCGCTCGCCGCGCCGGGTCTTCCGAAGTCGGGGCTCGCCGCACTCATCGCCGTATGGGCGATCGGTACGGGTGGACTGACGATCGTCTCGGCGCTGCGGCTACGACAACTCATCGCGAGCGAGTGGCTCTGGATCGCATCGGGCGTCGCCTCGATTGTCTTCGGCGCCGTTATCGCCGTCTTTCCGCTCGTGACGGTCGCGCTCTGGACGTCGCTCGTCCTGGTCTACGCCTTAGTCGCGGGCGCCGCGTTACTCGTTCTGAGCTTGTTTTTGCGGAGATTGCTTAAGCGCCGTTCGAAATCGGGCGTCATCGATTAGGCGCGGGACGCCGTTCGCGTAAC
The DNA here is from genome assembly GCA_964244215.1 of uncultured bacterium. Classification (GTDB taxonomy): domain Bacteria; phylum Vulcanimicrobiota; class Vulcanimicrobiia; order Vulcanimicrobiales; family Vulcanimicrobiaceae; genus CAXTIY01. The sequence goes on along the minus strand of CAXTIY010000005.1, from coordinate 9,359 downwards.
GTTCCTAAGCACGCGCAGACGCACATCGCTGCGGCCGGCATGAGCTTCACTCCGAGCTTCGAAAGTGCAGACGATGGACACCCTGCCCGAGCACGAACGCTGGCTACTGGCAGCCCCCGTATACGCACTCGCTTACGGTGTTGCACTACTTGTCTTCCGTTGGATGGCGCGCCGTCGTGGGCTCGCGACCACCGGCGTCTGGCAGCTCATGCAAGCCGGATTGTTCGGCGGCTTGGCCGGCGCAAACCTCATCCAACTATTTGCGACGGGCGCTCCCGGAAAAACGATCGAGGGCGGACTCATCGGCGGTTACCTCGCCGTCGTTTGCATGAAACGCTATCTCGGGATCGCGCGCCCCACGGGCGATCTCTTCGCGCTCGCCGTGCCGGCGGGCGAAGCGATCGGCCGGATCGCGTGCTTTATCGGCGGCTGTTGTTTCGGCAAGGTCTCGACGGCACCGCTCGCAGTGTACGACCACGCCGCATTCCGTTATCCGACGCAACTCTATCTTTCGCTGGCGGCGGCCGCGACGTTCGGCGCTCTCCTGTGGCTCGAGCGAAAGCGTTTTCTACCCGAGAACGGATTGTTTTACGTGCAAGGTGCGCTCTTCTGTCTCTCGCGTTTCGCGATCGAGTTCTTCCGTGACGGTCACAGCGTCGCGGTCGGCTTAACGGTCGCGCAGTTGGGATGCATAGTCGGGTTCGTATTCTTCGCGTCGAGACTCAGCGCTCAGGCGAGCGCCTGGCGCCCGACGCACGCCAACTTCCGTTCGAACCCGATGCGTTGGAAGTCGCCCGCGCAGTGATCTGTCAGAACTGTGGTCACGAAAATCCGGCGAATGCCGCTCTCTGCAAGAACTGCGGCGCGACGATCGCGAGGCGAACCCTCGCTTCGCCCGTGTCGGTATTTGCTGCGGTAGTGGGAGGGTTGGTCGCGGGCGCGATCGTTACCGGGCTCGTGTGGTTCGCCGGAGCGTCGTTCGACCGGATCGGTTTGCATTCGAAAGAAGAATTCGGAATGTCGCAGGGCTCCGCTTGGTTTTACTTAGCGACGCTTTTAGCAACGTGTGTCGCCCTTATCGTTCTATTTAGGCGACCGGTCGTAAAAAAGATGAACGGCAACCTACGGGCGTTCCTACTCGTCGCATTGTTCGTCATGCTGGGCGGCATGTCGCTTTGCAACCTGTTCTCGAGTTCGGCGTTGTTTCTAAAAGCGTAGCTGCGATGTTAAAAACCCACGATTACGTCTTGCTCAAAAGCGTCCGGGCCGTGTGTCCGCGCTGTTTCGGCGAAGATCCCGAGTTCGATCCGGAGTTCCCGACCGACATTTGCGACGGACATTTAGTCCGCCGCGACGATCGTGTATACTTGCGCCGTTTCTGTCGGCGCGGTCATGGCGAAGTATGGTCGCTCTACGAAGAAGATGCAGATTTATGGCAGTATTTGCAGCAGTGGCGCGTGCCGACGAAAGCCATCAACCCCGACACCTCCGCCATCTATCCCGTCCCGATGGGTTACGAGCACGGGCTCGGCCCCGCTCACTTGCAACACTCGTGCATCTACTTACTCGACATTACGACGCAGTGCAATCTCGCGTGCCCCGCGTGCTTCACGAGTTCGAGTCCGGCGGCGGCGCACTTTCTCGGTCTCGATGCGATATTACACGCGGTGCAGAGTGCGATCTCAAAAGAGAACGGCCATCTCGACGTCGTGATGTTGAGCGGCGGCGAACCGACGATCCATCCGCAATTTCGCGAGATACTCGAAGCGCTGGCACCCTTGCCGATCACGCGCATCTTAATCAACACGAACGGCATTCGCCTAGCGAACGACGACGCGTTCCTCGCTTGCGTGGCGTCGTATCGCAACCGCGCCGAAGTGTACCTGCAATACGACGGCCAGCGCGCCGCGACGCACGAAGCGCTGCGTGGAATCGATCTGCGTGTCACGAAAGCGCGCGTCGTAGAACGGCTTTCCCAAGCGAAGCTCTTTACGACGCTCGTGATGACGGTGACCAAAGACAACGCGGATCAGATCGGCGAAGTGCTCGATACCGCTTTCGATACGCCCTATGTCGGCGGGGTCATGTATCAGCCGCTCTTCGCATCCGGCCGTGCGCCGCTTCTCGATGCAATGGACCGCGTCACGACGACGGGTGTTTTGCAGCGCTTGGAAGCGCAATCGAAACACGGTGTCGCCGCCAGAGACCTCATCGCGTTACCGTGCAGTCACCCGGATTGTTGTTCGATCGGCTATTTTCTGAAGGGAAAACAAGGGCGCTTTCTCGGCTTGGCATCGATGCTCGGCGAACCGCTGCTCAAGGCGAATCTAACGGCCGTCGGTAACTCCATCGCATTTAGCGAATCGCTCGGTGAGATTCGTAAGGCGCTGACGGGCGTGATGTCCGAATCGATGACCTTGTCGCGTCCCGAGTTGCTCGACGCGCTGAAAACGCTCTGTTCCACCTGCGACCTCGGCGGGATCGGCGGTCTACTTGCGGCGGCGTTTTCGAAAGACCGTACCGCCGACTTCGTCGGCAACCGGGTTAAGCGCGTGACGGTGAAGCATTTTATGGACGCAGACACGCTCATAACAGAACGCCTCGAACAATGCTGCGTCCACGTTGCGGGAGCGGGCAACGACCCGGTTCGCATGCCGTTTTGCGCGGCTCGGCTCTTTCCGAGAGTGCGGCAACGCGCGACGGCAGCGGGCGTCGCGCGCTCCGAACTCGACCCCAAGAAAGGCTAAGGCTTGCGATCTGCAGACGAGCTAAGGCAAGAGCGAGGCCGCGACCTCGAGGGTTATGCATTCACGTTTTGCAAGGCCGCGTTTCTCGCGCTGCTGTTCTCCAAATATACGTTACTCTTGTCGGCGGTCATCGCGGCAGTTCTTTACGTGGCGGCGTATGCGTACGGCGTGCGCGAATGGCGCTGTTTCGTCAAGCCGCCGTGGGTCGTAATTTTTTTCGTGGTCGTGGCCGCCGTACAAGCCTATTTGCTCTTCTGGCATCGGCCCGAACTCATTATCTAATCCGCAGTTGAATGATAGCGGTCGGCCGAGCGCGTCCGAAGGCGAGAGCCGCCGCTTTAGGATCGTTACCCGGCGACGAGCGCTCGCGCCGAACTCATGGCCTTCGCAGCGCCTACCTCGAGATCGAAGATCGCTTGCGCCGCATGCACCTCCGAGAGATGCTCTCGCGACCAAAGCGATAAGGCTCCGAGCGGCCCGATGAGCGTGCGCCCGAGCGCGGTGAGCGAGTATTCGACGTGCGGCGGAATAACCGGATAAACCGTGCGCACCACGAGGCCGTTACGTTCGAGATCGCGCAGCGTCTGGGTCAGCATCTTCTGCGAGATACCGGGGACGGCTTTACGCAACTGTCCGAAACGAACGGCCGACCGCTCCACAGCGAGAATGTTGATGATCAAAATCGTCCATTTGTCGCCGATTTGCGCTAGCAGCTGCCATGTGGGACACGTTTTTTCAAAGGCGGGCGCGACGGTTTCCATTGGGTGCCTATATAACTTTCTGGTGCCTAATTGCTCGCAGAGTGTCGGTGTGTGATAGTGACTGGAGTCCAGACTAGCACGCAACGCTAGATCGAACAAGCTAAGGAGAACCAAATTGACAAGCGCGACGCAAACGACGAACGCTTACACGCTCGACGCATCCCACTCGACGATCGAATTTATCGTCCGGCATCTCATGATCTCGAAGGTGCGCGGACGCTTCACCGGAGTTTCGGGCACGATCGCCGTTCCGGCCGGCTCCGACGTTCCGACCGAGCTCGATGTGACCCTCGAAACGGCCTCGGTCGACACCCGCGAAGAGCAGCGCGACGGCCATCTTAAGTCAGCCGATTTTTTCGACGCGGCGACCTATCCGCACATCACCTTCCGCAGCACGAGCATCGATGGATCCTCGGATAGCTTCAAAGCGACGGGCGATCTCACGATGCATGGCGTGACGCGCAGCGTCGTGCTCGACGTAACGTTCGAAGGCCGCGCCACCGACGGCTACGGCAACGCGCGCATCGGTTACGAAGCGCACGCGAAGATCAGCCGTAAAGACTTCGGCTTAACGTGGAACCAAGCACTCGAAACCGGCGGCTGGGCGATCAGCGATGAAGTTAAGATCGAACTTAACGTCGAGGCGATCGCGCCGAGGTAGCGCTCGGCGCCTCGCCACGACGCTCAACTTAGGTGATGGACTTCGCCCAAGCCGTACACGGGCGTCGGTATCCCTTCCATCCGCGCCTTAAGTTGCAAGGCGAGGTACGAAGAATAGTGCCGCGACTGCGCTAAATTTCCGCCATGAAACCATAGCCCGGGCTGGCGCGTCGGCTTCCACATGTTGCGAAGCTCGCCTTCCCAGGGCCCCGGGTCTTTGGTCGTACCGGAGCCGAGGCCCCAACACTTGCCGACGGCGTCTGCGACTTCTTGCGAGATGAGCTTCGCCGCCCAGCCGTTCATCGAACCGTAGCCCGTTGCGTAGACGATGAGATCTGCCGGAAGTTCCGTTCCGTCGCTGAGCACGACGGAATGCTCCTTAATCTCTTTGACGTCGACGCCGCTCTTAAGTTTAACTTCACCATTCGCGACGAGGTCCGCCGCTCCGACATCGATGTAATAACCGGAGCCGCGGCGCAAATATTTCATGAATAAGCCCGAATCGTCGTCGCCGAAGTCCAGCATGAAACCGGCTTTGCGCAAACGATCGTAGAACTCGGCGTCGCGCGCGGCCACCTGCTCGTACAACGGCACGTTCGGTTCCGCCATGATGCGATACGGGATCGAGGCGACGAGCATATCGGCTTTTTCCGTGGTCATGCCCGCCTTCACGGCTTCCTCGGAGTAAGTACTGCCGAGCGCGAGCTCCATCAACGTGTCCGATTTCACGACGTGCGTGGACGAGCGTTGCACCATCGTCACGTCGGCGCCGTTTTCCCAAAGATCGCCGCAGATATCGAACGACGAATTGTTCGAGCCGATAACGACGCACTTCTTGCCCGCGAACGCCTCTCCGCCGGGATGCCGGCTCGAGTGATGCTGCGTGCCTTTGAACGTCCGCGCTCCGGGATAGATCGGTTCGTTCGGAATCGCGGACATGCCGGTTGCGAGAATGAGTTGTCTCGGATGCAGCGTTACGGATTCTCCGTCGCGGTCGATAACGAGCGTCCACTCTTGCGTCTGCGCGTCGTACGTCGCGCTCTTACATTCACTTTTCGACCAGAAATTGAGCTCCATGACCTTCGCGTACATCTCGAGCCAATCGCCGATCTTATCTTTGGGAGCGAAGACGGGCCAATGCTCCGGAAACGGTAGATACGGCATGTGGTCGTACCACACGGGATCGTGCAAGCAAAGCGATTTATAGCGACTGCGCCAGGCGTCGCCCGGCCGCTCGTGCTTATCGATGATGAGCGTCGGTACGCCGAGCCGCCGCAAGCGCGCGCCGAGACCGAGACCCCCTTGGCCGCCGCCGACGATCACGCAGTACGGCTGGCGCGTGTAGCCGAGTTCCGCTTCTTCGCGCGTTTTTCGTTCCAGCCAACTCTTGCGATCGCGCGCGGCACCGTGTTCGGCACCGGGCTCCCGCGTCGCGCCTCGCTTCTCTTCGAAACCTTTGAGTTCGGACAGCGAGGTCAAGAGCGTCCAGCACCCCTCCGGGCGTAGCCGCAAGAGACCCTTGCCGCGGCCGACGGCCGTTTCGAACGCGAACCAGGCTTCCGTGACGCCGTCCGCTTCGGTCGCTTCGCCGTCGAGGGCGAAGCCGCTCGGTCGCACGTCTCCCAGACGCCGCTCGAGCATCGCAGCGATCTCTGTCGGTCCTTCGAGCGTCGTGATATTCCACGTGAACGCGACGAGGTCGCGCCAGAAGCTCACCGCGACGAACAATTTGGCGGCGCCGTCACTATCGGAGCGCGTTAACGCATCTTCGAACGAACGGAGCCACTGCGCGGCCCGCACGGTCGGCGTTACCGCAACTTCCGGTTGCGCTACTGGAGCTTCGATCATCGCTAGCCTCCTAGAGTATCGATCTCTGCTATATGCTTATTTCTTAAATTAGTCGGCGGCGCCGCAAAGGCCCGACTTACGAAGTGTCCGCTTCTTCATGCACGCGAGGGACCCATTGGGCGCCCGTAAGTTCTCATCGCTCTCGATCTGCTGCGAAGCTGGGCGCGCGCGGTCGATCGGCGAACGGGCCGCTCGTGTGGCTGGAAATTGCAGCGTTCGTCGTGCCGCTCGGGCTCGACACGTTCGCGGTCGCCGTGGCTTTGGGTCTTCGCGGCGTGCGACCGTTTCGACCGGCGGTCACGTTCGCGTTCTTCGAAGCGGTCATGCCGCTGATCGGCTTGCTTCTGGGAAGAGTCGTCGGCGAACGCTTCGAGACGCCGGCCGTGCTTCTCGGTGGCGCCGTACTACTGGCCGTAGCAGCCCACATGTTGAAGGAGGCGCTCGAAAACGACGAAGCCGGCAACCTCTCATTCACGTCCGTACGCACGGCCTTATTCGCGGGCTTCGGCATTTCGATGGACGAGCTCGCGATCGGATTCCCGATGGGGACAAGCGATTTGCCGATCGCCCGGACGATTAGCGCGATCGCGGTTCAAACGGTCGTCGTTACCTACGCCGGTATTTCGGTCGGTAATCGTCTGGGAATTAAGCTCGGGAACCGTACGTCTCGATTCGCGGGCTTTGTGGCGGCCGCAGCCTTCGCACTGCTCGGCACCTACATCATCGCCGCGCGCTTCGTGCCGACACTGCCGGGAGTTTGAGGCGCTCACGCAGCGCGCACGAATCGCTCCGCATCGTTCATACTGCCGGCTCGCCACAGCGCAAAGGGAATGCCGAGCAATAAGCCGCCGAGCTCGATCCAGCGCGTTACCGCATCGGACAACGCAACGTCGACTGCGATAACGCCGGCGAGCGTTACGGCACCGGTGAGGGGAATGATAAAGGTCGTCAAACGCGATTCGCCCGGGCGCCCCGCGAGCAGCTTCACGGCAGCGACCGCCGACATGCAGAACAGCACACCGAGAAAAACGGAGGTTCCGCTCAGCACCAGGTTCAGTACGCTCGCAGCAGTCGGCCAGAAGCCCGTCACGAGCGTCACCGCGATCACGCCTACGAAGACGACCCAGAGCGAATTCGTCGGCTGGGCGCGGGCATCGAGCGCGCCCGTAAATCTCGGCAACACGCCGTCGCGGCCCATCGCGTAAACGCTTCGCGAAAGGTAGAGCACCGTCGTCCACAGTGTCGCGGCGGTCGAGATGAGAACCGTTACGACGATGATCGGGCGCCACGCGCCGCCGCCGAGTCGCGCGGCGACGTAATCCATCGCGTCGCTCGCATTCGCGGCGAAGCCGGCCACGCTACCGACGTGTAAGTAGGCGCCCATCGCGAAGAGCAACAGGGCCGATGTCGCGAGTAAACCGACGATCCCGCCACGGCCCGGCGTCTCGGCGCCGCCGGTCGTTTCTTCCGAAGTGGACGCCGAAACTTCCCAACCGTCCGTCATCCAAATACCGAGCACGATCGCCGTAACGACGCCGAGGTAGCTCGGTGCCGATACGAACGTCGTGGCCGCGCGCGTCAAATGCTCGGCGGCCGGATGGACGACGAGCGCCGCGAACGAGCTCGCCGCCACCACGGCGAATTCGGCGACCAAGAATAACACGGTAACGAGCGCCGTGGGCCGCAATCCGAAATACAGCAGCAGCGTACTCGCGCCGATCCAAACACAGCCGACGATCGCATCCCAAATGGGCGAAAGCGCGAGTTGCGGCGCGACGAGATCGAGCGTATACGTCGCGGCGGGTAGCGCGACGGTCGTCGTTGCGAAATAATTCGAAAGCAGCAACAGCCACGCCGCATACGTCCCGACACCGGGACCGAAGGCGCCCGAAATCCAAGCAAAAGACGAACCCGCGCTCGGCATCACGCGCGTAAGGCGCGAGAAGGCGATCGCGATGCAGAGCATGATTGCGGTTAAGAAGCCGAGCGAAAGCGGCGCGTACGTCCCGGCCGCGGCGACCATCGGGCCCATGGTCGCCGCCAGACTGTACGCCGGCCCCATCGCCGCCGACGACAGCACGGTGATATCGAAAAATCCGACTACGCGTGGAAGCGCGCGACGAGCGGGGGCGCCCACTTAATCCGCCTTCGGACGCAGCAGCGAGTGGCGATAGCCGTACGACGCGTACACCGCCACGCCGACCGCGAACCACAACACGAAGCGCAGCCACGTACCACCGGAGAGGCCGCCGATCATCAGATACAAACACATGCCGCACCCGAGCACCGCGACGAGCACACCGAAAGGCGCGCGAAACGGACGCTTGGCATCCGGCCGCGTGTAGCGCAACACGAATACGCCCGCACACACGATGGCGAACGCCGATAGCGTGCCGATATTGACGAGCGAGAGCAAGACGTCGAGCGGTACGATGCCCGCGAGGATCGCGACGATGATTCCCGTTACGACGGTCGTGAGCAACGGCGTACGCGTGCGCGGATTGACGCGCGCGACGAAGGCCGGCAACATGCGATCGCGTGCCATCACGTAGAAGATTCGCACCTGACCGAGCAGCGATGTGAGCATCACCGTGGTCGTTCCCGAGATAGCGGCCGCCGTGACGACGGCCGACAGCAGCGGATTATTCCCGGCGCGGCGCACGGCATCGGCCATGCCGGCGTTCTTATCGATCTCTGCCCACGGCACGATGCCGACGGTCACGACGGCGATCGCGACGTAGAGAAGCGCGCCGACCACGAGCGACCCGATCACCGCGCGCGGCACGTCGCGTTCGGGCGAGTGGGCTTCTTCCGAAGCGACCGTCACCGTATCGAAACCGATGTAGGCGAAGAAGACGAGCGCCGCTCCCGTCACGACGCCGTGCGCGCCGTGCGGGAACGCCGGATGGAAATTCCCCGGATGGATCGCGCCCGCGAGTCCCACGACGAACGCGACGATGGCGACGGCTTGCACGACCACGAGGATACCGTTAACGGTCGTCGATTCGCGAATGCCGACCGCGATCAACGCCGTTATCGCGAGCACCACCCCGACCGCCAGGACGTCGACTTGCGTGTGCGCGAGATCGAGGCCACCGCCCGCGAGCGCGAGGTGCGCGACCTTCGCCCATTCGGGTAAGACGACGCCGAAGTTTTGCAGATACGCTTGCGCGTAGCCCGACCACGAAGCCGCGATCGGCGCGACGCTTATTCCGTATTCCAGTATTAAGTCCCAGCCGATAATCCACGCCACGAATTCGCCGAGCGTCGCATACGCGTAGGTGTAGGCGCTACCGGCGATCGGGACCATCGAGGCGAGTTCCGCATAGCAAAGCGAAACGAA
>CAXTIY010000004.1:0-28332 GCA_964244215.1 uncultured bacterium | reverse complement strand
TCTATTAACCGGCTTGAGCTTCCGCGCCGCCGACGATCTCGAGCATGTCATTGGTGATAAGCGCTTGGCGAGCCTTATTCATCGCGAGGGTCAAGTCGTCGAGCAACTTCCCCGCGTTATCGGTCGCATTGGTCATAGCGATCAACTGAGCCGCATAAAAAGCAGCATCCGTCTCCAGCATCGCCGAAAAAATCGTAAACTCCAAATACTTCGGCAAAAGCCGCGTCAGCACGGCCTCAGGCGAAGGCGAAAACTCGACCGCCGTCCGCGGCCCCTTCGGCTGCTCGTCCTGCGACTTCTCCGCCACGATCGGCACGAGCGTCCGCGTCTCCGGCCGCTGCGTCATCATCGAAACGAGCTTCGGCGCGATCAACACGATCTCCGAGATTCTGCCGCCCGTAAAGTCATCCGTAACTTTCGCCGCGACTTCTTTCGCCGTATCCAGTTTCTGCTGCGAAGACAACGACCACGACTCCGCCGTATCGAACCTCGTCCGCTTCGCCGCCGCCCGCGCCTTATTGCCGACGGGATAGTAGACCGCGTTCCCATGATCCCGCGTATAGAGCTCGCCCGCTCGAATAATATTCGAGTTAAACGCGCCCGCAAGACCCTTATCCGCCGTCATCAAAACGATGCCGACGGGCGCCCCTTCCGTTCCATGTTTCATGAACGGATGATCGACGTTTCCGACCGCATTCATCAAGTCGCGCAACATTGCCCCAAGCGCCTCAGCGTACGGCGACGCCTGCTTTTGCACCATCTGCGCACGCCGAATCTTCGCCGAAGCCACCTGCTTCATGGCCTTCGTAATCTGCTGCGTATTTTTAAGCGATCGAATCCGATCGCGCAAATCCCGGACGCTAGGCACGTGAACCTACTTCGAACACAGGTATCGTAGTTAACCAAATGCCCAGGCCGGCTGCCGGCCGTGGGCCGCGCGTTTGCGCTGCGGGGGCTGTGAGGCGCGGGCGGAGCCAGGATGGCGAGAGCCCGCGCGAACGCAGTAGCATTTTTGCATGGATGCAAAAATGCGCGCGTCCCCGCAGCGCAAATGCGTGGTCCACGGACGGCCCCTCACAGCGTGCCATCAAAACGACTTATTAAACTCTTCAATAGCCGAAACGAGCTCTTTCGTTTTGTCTTCGCTGAGCGCGTTCGTGTCTTGAATCGACTTGGTGATTTCGCCGTGCTTGTCGTGTAAGAAGCTGATGAAGCTATGCGACCACTCTTGAAGGCGAGCTGTCTCGATCTTCGTTAAGTAACCTTTGGTCGCGGCATAGATAACTGCAACTTGATCTTCGACCGCTTGCGGCTGATACTGCGGCTGCTTGAGGATCTCGGTGATCTTTTCGCCGCGCGTCAGCGTCGCTTGCGTATTCTTATCGAGGTCCGACGACAGCTTCGCGAACGCTGCGAGTTCGCGGTACTGCGCGAGGTCGAGCTTTAGCTGGCCCGCGACCGATTTCATCGCCTTCGTTTGCGCCGAAGAACCGACGCGCGAGACGGAGATGCCGACGTCGACGGCGGGGCGGATGCCTTGGAAGAAGAGCGTCGTCGTTAGGTAGATTTGGCCGTCGGTAATCGAGATGAGGTTCGTCGGAATGTACGCCGAGACGTCGCCCGCTTGCGTCTCGATGACGGGGAGTGCCGTAATCGAACCGCCGCCTTTTTCGTCGGACAGCTTTGCCGAGCGCTCCAAGAGGCGCGAGTGCAAAAAGAAGATGTCGCCGGGGTAGGCTTCGCGGCCGGGGGGGCGGCGGAGTAAGAGAGAGACTTCGCGGTAGGCGATCGCGTGTTTGGTGAGGTCATCGTAAATGATGAGGACGTCTTTGCCCGAGTACATGAGGTCTTCGGCCATCGCGCAGCCGGCGTAGGGGGCGATGTACTTGAGCGCCGGGGAATCGGCGGGAGACGTCGTGACGATCGTCGTGTACTCGAGAGCGCCTTCCATCTCGAGGCGCGAGGTGAGCGCCGAGATGTTCGAATTTTTTTGGCCGATCGCGACGTAAATGCAGAAGACGTTGCGGCCTTTTTGATTGATGATCGTATCGATCGCGATCGCCGTTTTGCCGACTTGGCGGTCGCCGATAATGAGCTCGCGCTGGCCTTTACCGATCGGAATCAGCGCGTCGATCGCACGGATGCCGGTTTGCAGCGGCTGTTTAACCGGCTGGCGTTCGATGACGGTCGGAGCGGTATTCTCGATCGTGCGATAGCGCTGCGCTACGATCTCGCCTTTGCCGTCGACGGCGTTGCCGAGCGGATCGACGACGCGGCCGAGCAGCGATTCGCCGACCGGAACGGAAGCGATGCGGCCCGTGCGGCGGACCTGCTGGCCTTCTTTGATGTCGGTATCGGGCCCGAGGATGATGACGCCGACGTTATCCTCTTCGAGGTTGAGCGCGATACCCTGAAGACCGTTCTCGAATTCGACGAGCTCCGATTGTTGCACGGCTTCGAGACCGTACACGCGTGCGATGCTCGAGCCGACCTCGATAACCGTACCGACCTGATCTTCATGCACTTCACCTTGGAAGTTCTTGATCTGGCCTTCTAAGATGCTCGCGATTTCGTCAGCGTTGATCATATCGTCTATCTTTCGTGTCTCTAGTTGCGCGTGAAGAGTTCGCGGGCGATGTCGTCGATGCGCCCTGCGAGCGACCCGTCGATACGCAGATCGCCCATGGTGATCCGCACGCCGCCGAGCAGACTCGGATCCGTGCGCGTGGTAACGTCGAAAGCTTTTCCGTACGTGCGGCCGAGCCGCTCTACGATGCCGGCGAGTTCGCTCGGCGGTAGACTTCGGGCGCTCACGATCTCGAGCGGCTCTTTACCCGCTGCTGCGAGCGCCAGCTTTTGATATTCGCTCACGATCGCGGGCAGCAACGCCTCGCGGCGCTTACGAACCAGGAGCAACGTCGTGTGCAAGGCGATGTCGTCCACACGCGACGCGAACGACTGGGCGAGCAACGTTTCTTTCTGCTTGCGCTCGAATACGGGCGAAAGGAAGAAGCGGCGCACGTCGTCCGACCCATAAATCGTCGAGGCGATCGACGCGAGATCCGATCCGACTTTGTCGATCGCGTTCGATTTACTCGCGAGGCTGAAGACGGCGGTCGCGTACCGGCGGGCCACGGTCTGGTTCTGCATTAAACGCGCCCTCCGGGATCGACCGTATCGACCGCTTCGCTAACGAGGCGGCGATTCGTCGCTTCATCCACTTCGAGCGCGGCGCGACGCGCGATTGCGATCGCTCGAGCGAGCAAATCCTCACGTAAACGTTCGCGCGCGGCATTGCGCCCGCGCTCGAGTTCGCCTTCGGCGTTACGCAATAGCCGCTCACTCTCGGCCTGCCCTTCGCGAAGGATGCGTTCGCGCGTTGCGGCAGCGTCCGCTTGACCGCGCTGCGTTATGGCACGCACGTCGTTATCGGCGACCGCAGCCTCAGCTTGCGCGACGCCGATCTCGGCCTTAGCCGCATCCCGCCGCTGCTCGGCCTCGAGCAACTCGGCGTTTTTACGAGCCTGCGCCGCGACGACGGCGGGCGCGAGGAACCGTCGCCACAGATACACCAGGACGATTATGAAAAGTATCGACGCGACGATCTGGCTGCCGATGGCGAGCTGCTCGTAAAATCCGTCGTTCACGAACGCACCCCGGTCGCGCGTGAAAGCAGCTTCGTCGCAAGCGCGTTCGAGAGTTCGCCTTCGCGCGCTTTCGCCGTCTCGACTTCGGTTGCGACCGAGCGCCGCGCTTCGTCCGTGATCGCTTGCGCTCGCGCGCCCGAAGCGGCCGTAACCCTATCCGCCTCTGCGCCCGCTTCCGAACGCGCTTTCGTCACGGCTTCTTCGGCGGCACGGCGAGCCGCCATCCGCTTTTGCTCGGCCTCCGCGCGTAATGCGACGGCTTGTTTGCGATGTAATTCGTAATCCGATTCCACGCTATCGATATAAGCGCGGCGTTTCTTGATCGCTGCCCCGACCGGACGCATGAAGACGACGTTCAAGATCGCGAAGAAAATCGCAAAATTGATGAGTTGAATCCAGAACGTGCCGTCGAGAGAGAGAAACATGCGCTACTTCGACATGTGCGAGAGAAGCGCCGGAACGTTCGCCACGACGAGCAAGATATAGAAACCGAGTCCCAGCGCGATGATCGGGAACGCTTCCAAAACGCCGACGCCCAAGAATAGGAAGGTGAAGATATTGGGCCGCGCTTCGGGCTGACGGGCGATCGCTTCGACCGCTTTCGAGGCGACGATGCCGTCGCCGATGGCCGAACCGAACGCGACGCCGAGGACGATCAGGCCGAATGCGATGATCGCCGCTGCCGCGACTAAGCTCTCTGAGGTCACGATGTTAACCTTTCTCCGGTAGTGAGTTCATCGTCGGGCCACCGGCCCGACCGTGCGCGCGGCCGTAGCCGAATTTAATGATCGTCCGCCGTTGCGAGCGAGAGATAGACGATGCCGAGCAACGTAAAAACGAACGCTTGGATCGTACCCACGAAAAAGTTGAAGAACTGAATGAAAAACGGTATGACCGCCGCCGCAATCGAGAGATTGAAGAAGCCGATCGATACCTTCGCGTTCACGATCGAGGCGATGATGATGTACAACAGCTCGCCGACGAAGATGTTGAAAAAGAGCCGCGCGGCGAGCGTTACCGGCCGAACGAGTTCCTCGAGAATGTTGATCAGTGCGAGCGCGATCGGCGAAAACAGATGAGTGAACGCACCCGCGCCCTTCTTTTTTATAGCCATCGTCCAGATCAAGAAAAAGATGATAAGTGCGATCGGGACCGTCGTATTGAGGTCGCCCGTCGGCGAGCCGCCGAACGGCAAGCCGAGCGCTTTAAAAGGCAGAATACCGAACTGGTCCATCAGAAAGATGAAGATGAACAACGCGATAAAGAACGGCACGTACGGCTCGCCGCCGCGGCCGAGCGAGCCGTGCACCATATCCGAAATGTATTCGATCATGCCTTCGAAGACGGTCTGCGTCTTGCCGGCGCGATTGGAGGTATAGCTCTTGCCGATCCAGCCGAGAAATACCAACGCCACGATCATGGCGAGCCACGTCGTAAGTACGGTATCGCTGTGGACCGCCCCGAGCACGGGCAGATTCCACAGGCTGTGACTGCCGATTCCCTCTTTCACGTTAACCTGTCCGAACGGCGCGCGCTACGATAACCGCGTAGAGCGCGAGAGGAGTAAAAAATCCGAGAAAATACGCGGCCATGGTCCATGCGGGCCCGTGTAACGCAAACTCCACCGGTACTATACCGAAAACTGCTATGCGTAAGATACTGCTAAAGACGAAGAACGGAACACTACGGTGCTCGACCAACCGTTCGTTACCATGCATCGTCAGCAAGGCGTTGAGCAGCCCGCAGGCCGTTCCGAATGCGATGGCGATGGCGGCGATCGGTGAGGGTTGCGCGAGAACGAGCGCAGCGGAAACGGCAAATAGAACGGACCATGCCGCCATGGGACGCTTGCGATTGTAATAAGCACGCAAAGAGACCTGGGACACGGCGGGTTCGTTTTTAGGCTAACCCCGGGCGTTCCCTTTCACAGGCTCCGCACTAAATTCGTGCGGGTACGGGCCGCCGGTGCGCAGGCGCGCGAGCAACCAGGCAACGATACGGTCGGCCGCTTTGCCGTCGCCGTAGGGATTATTCGCGCGTGCCATGCGCTTGTAGGCGAGATCGTCTTCGAGCAGCCGACGCGTCGCCGCCACGATCGCGCCGCGGTGAGGGCCGACGAGCTCGAGCGTGCCCGCTTCCAGGCCTTCGGGCCGCTCCGTCTCGTCCCGCATCACGAGCACGGGCTTCCCGAGGCACGGCGCTTCCTCTTGAAGCCCGCCGCTATCGGTCAAGACGAGCGTCGAGCGTACGATCGAGGCGACCGTGACGTCGTATGGAAGCGGCTCGACGAGATTGATGCCCGCAACACCGCCGAGACGCGCTCGAACGACCGGCGCCACGTGCGGACTCGGATGCACGGGCCACAGAATCTGCGGCCGCTCGGGCAGGCCCGCGATCTCCGCGAGCGCGTCGCAAATCTCGGGCATCTTCGCATGGTTCTCGCGCCGATGCGCCGTCACGAAGATCCATGGCCGCTCGGGGTCGAGCCCCTCCCAAGCCGCGACGTGCTGCGGCGGCGGGGCGGCCGCGACCGTTAGGAACGCGTCGATCACCGTATTTCCGGTGACGATAATGTCGGCCGCCGGCACGTTTTCGGCTTCGAGATTGCGGCGTGCCCGGCCGGTCGGGGCGAAATGATAGGAAGCGAGCCGCCCGGTGAGACGGCGGTTCATCTCTTCGGGAAAGGGCTCCCAAATGGTCGAGGTGCGTAAGCCCGCCTCGACATGCCCGACCGGGACGCGCGCGTAGAACGCGGCCAGCGCCGAGGCCGTACTCGTCGCCGTATCGCCGTGCACGAGAACGACGTCGGGCCGCGCCTCCGACAGCACGGGCTCGAGCCCTTCGAGTACGCGGGTCGTGATGCCGGTGATCGTTTGATCGTGGCGCATCACGTCGAGATCGTAGTCCGGAACGATTTCGAAGAGCGCGAGCAGATCGTCGAGCATCTGCCGGTGTTGCGCCGTGACGCAGACGATCGGCACGACGCTCGGCCCCGCGGCGCGCAGCGCCCGCACGACGGGTGCCATCTTAATCGTGTCGGGGCGCGTGCCGAAAACGGTCATCACGCGGAGCGGCGCGGGCACTAGAACGCCAGAGCGAGATGCAGGTGATGCCCGCCGCCGCCGGAGAGCAGAAAAGCCGCCATGCCGAGCAAGAACGAGACGACGTAGATGAGGATGACGGCCTGCTTCACGTTGAGCCCGAAGCGAAACACCAGAATGTGATGGAAGTGGCCGCGATCGGGCTCGGTGATCGCGCGGCCCGCCCGCACGCGTCGAAAGATCGCCGCCGCCGTATCGAACACGGGTAGCGCAAGCGCGACGAGCGGCACGATCAGGCTCACGGTGATCGCGACCTTCGCCGTGATGAGCAGTGAAACGGTCGCAAATACGTAGCCGATAAAGAGCGAGCCCGTATCGCCGAGGATGATCTTCGCCGGATTGAAGTTATAGGGCAGAAAACCGAGCGCGCCGCCGATGAGCGACGCGAGCACGAGCGCCGCCCCGATATGGCCGTGCATCGAGGCGATCGCGAAGAGAAAGACGCCCGAAATCGCGGTCACGCCCGAAAGCAGCCCGTCGAGGCCGTCGAGGAAATTGATCGCGTTCATCATGCCGAGGTACCAGACGAGCGTCAGCGGATAGTCGATCCACGGGGGCAGCACGACGTAATCCAGGGTGCCCGGCACTTTGAAATCGCCGATGTGGAAGCCATATACCATCGAGATGACGGCGACGACGATCTGCGCGAGAAACTTCGCGCGCGGGCCCATGCCCATAATGTCGTCCCAGACGCCGACGAGCATGATGAGCGTGCCTCCGAAGAGGAGGCCGAAGAAGTCTTGCGTGTCGTTCGCGCGATGGAAGAGCGAGGTGTGGAGCGCGAACCCGATCGAGACGAACAGCGCGCACACGAGCCCCAGATAAACGGCGATGCCGCCGATGCGGGGCTTCGGATCCACGTGCATGCGACGATCGTCCACGACGTCGAGCACGCCGACTTTGAGCGCGAGTTTACGGACCTGCGGCGTCGCGAAAAACGCGGTGACGAAGGCGGTTACCCCCGCCAGGAGATAGAGTTTGTCGAGATTCACGCGTGACCGGCCGCACTCGCGTGCTCGAGTGCGGCGAAGTGCGCGAGCGCGACTCCGGCTTCTGCGAGTATGCGCTGCGAGAACGGGTCGTCGTAGGGAGCCTCGTAGACGATGCGCACGAGGCCCGCGCTGATGAGCAGCTTCGCGCAATGGACGCACGGCTGGTGCGTGCAGTACGCGGTCGCACCTTCCAGTTGCACGCCGTGCAGGGCGCCCTGCACCACGGCGTTCGCTTCCGCGTGGGTCGAGCGCACGCAGTGCCCGGCGACGAGTTCGCAGCCGACTTCCGTACAGTGTGAGACGTGGCGCGGCGCGCCGTTATAGCCCGTGGTCAGGATGCGATGCTCCCGTACGAGCACGGCGCCGACGCTCGCACGCGGACACGTGGCTCGCGTCGCGACGGTCCGCGCGACTTCCATGAAATACTCGTCCCAGCCAGGCCGCATCGCGGGTTGCTTACGCGGCGGCGCGGCGATACCCCGCCCGAGTCAAGGCGCCCGGCGGTAGCCCGCCGGGACGGAGGTCGCGCTGCCGTACATCCGGTCGCCCGCGTCGCCGAGACCGGGCACGATGTAGCCGTGGTCGTTGAGGCGCTCGTCGATGGCGCAGGCCACCACGCGCACGGAGGGGTGCTGCGCTTGCAGGTGCGCGAGACCGACGGGCGCCGCGAGCACGCATAGGAAGTGCAGATCCGTCGCGCCGCGCGCCGCGAGCACGTCGAGGGCGGCCGCGCCCGAGTGCCCGGTCGCGAGCATCGGGTCGAGCGCGAAGACGGGCAGGCCGGAGAGGTCGTTCGGGAGATTGGCATAGTAGGGCACGGCTGCGAGCGTATCGGGATCGCGAAAGAATCCGAGGTGGGCGACGGTCGCGTCGTCGATCACCGCTAGGAAGCCCGGCAAAAGCCCGAGACCGGCACGTAAGATCGGGGCCACGACCGGGCGCCGCGCGATGCGCCGCGCGGATGCGAGCGCCACGGGCGTCGTCACGGTACCATCGGTTACGGCCAGTTCGCGCGTCGCCTCGTAGGCGAGGAAGGCTCCGATTTCTTCTACGAGGCGTCGAAAGACCGGACCCGGAGTCGCGACATCGCGAACGCGCGCTAGGCGGTCGGCCACGGCAGGGTGTGCGACCACATGCAAGCGTTCCATCGAGGGGCCCGGTTCACTTTGCCGAAAGTGCCGACCTTGCCGAAGGAGCTCCCGATGCATCCGAGTCGCCTCTACCGCCGCGCGGCGGGCATCCTCGCTTTAACCGTAGCGCTATTTACGGCCGGCGGCATCGCACGAGCGGCGACTCCAGGCTCCAGCCGCTTCGCCGGCACGTATACGGTGACTCAAGTCGGCGGCGCGGGCGTGCAGCGTATGGAGCTGCAGTTGCGCAGGGACGGCCACGTATCCATGCGCACGACCTTTTCGCGTTTGACGCAGCGGCCGGTCGAGAGCGCGGCCGTGCCCCCCGTGGTCGAGCGCGGCACGTGGCACGAGCACGGCGGTCGCGCGATCGTACACATCACGCAGACCAGCAGCGACGACGCCAACGCCGCACAAGATCAAAAGCCGCAGTACACCGATCTTACGTTCGCACTCTCGGGCTGCGAGCTACGGCTCGTAACGGATCACGGAACGACTCTCGAGTTTTCGAAGCGGCACTGCCTGCAGCGAGGGTAACCCGCTGCGAAGCCGGCCTTCGCAACCTTACGGCACGTCGTAACGAGCGGTTAGTTCGGTCACGCGCTCGCGCAGACGGCCGATCCTCTGGCGCGTGCCGATATCGGTGAGCGCTTCGCCGATGATCGTACCGATCTCGCGCGCTTCGGAGGTGCCCATGCCGCGCGTGGTGATCGCGGGCGAGCCGATGCGTATACCGCTCGTGATCGCCGGCTTTTGCGGGTCGAACGGTATCGCGTTTTTGTTGACCGTAATTTTTATCTCGTCGAGATAGCCCTCTACGGCTTTACCGGTTAAGTTCTTCGGCCCGAGATCGACGAGCAAGAGATGCGTATCGGTGCCACCGGCAACGAGACGGGCGCCCGCGCGTTGCAGCTCTTCGCCCATGGCGCGAGCGTTCGCGATCGTGCGCTCTTGGTAATGCTTGAAATCCGGTTCTAAGGCTTCACCGAACGCGACGGCTTTGGCCGCGATCGTCTGCATCATCGGACCGCCTTGGATGCCGGGGAAGATGCTCTTATCGACGGCAGCCGCGTGCGTCGCTTTGCACAGGATGAGACCGCCGCGCGGTCCGCGCAGCGTCTTATGCGTGGTCGTGGTTACGAAATCGGCCAGCGGCACGGGCGAGGGATGTAAGCCGGCCGCGACGAGCCCCGCGATATGCGCCATATCGACGAGGAAATACGCTCCGATTTCGCGAGCTATCTCGACGAACGGCGCGTAATCCATCGTACGCGGATAGGCGCTCGCCCCCGCGATGATCATCTTCGGTTTGTGTTCGCGCGCGAGCGCCCGCACTTCATCGTAATCGATGAGCTCCGTATCCTTACGCACGCCGTATGCGAGCGCGCGATACAGTTTACCGCTGAAGCTTACTTTCGTGCCGTGCGTGAGATGGCCGCCGTGTGCGAGCGATAGGCCGAGGATACCGTCGCCCGGCGCGAGCGCGGCCATGAATACCGCCATATTCGCTTGCGCGCCCGCGTGCGGCTGGACGTTTGCGTGCTCGGCAGCAAAGAGCGCTTTCGCGCGATCGATGGCGAGCGCTTCTGCGACGTCGACGTATTCGCATCCGCCGTAATAACGCTTACCGGGATACCCTTCGGCGTATTTGTTCGTGAGCACGGAGCCCGACGCTTCTCGCACCGCCCGGCTCGTATAATTCTCCGAAGCGATCAACTCTAAATTTTCGCGCTGGCGGCGTTCTTCATTTGCGACCGCAGCATACAATTCGGGATCGCGCTCCGCGAGCGCGGTCTTCTCCAAGACGTCCATGCCCACTCGTTTCTCCGCGCGCGTCTTTTATCCGGTGCGGCGTACCTTCGCAAGCACCGCGCTTTAGTCGATCAGCGGACCGCCGTCGAGTTGCACGTAGCCGGGATACGGCCACGAAGCACCCGCTGCGTTATGGTGCGTCCAATCGATACCTTGCGTGCCGATGCTGTCACGGTAGTAGCGACCGTGCACGTTGGCGAGCGCACCGACCTTGACGTCGAACTCGCCCGTAACTTCGACGTTGGTAACGATTTCGATCGTGTCGCCCGCCGGATCGACGGTGATGAAGAAATACTTGTGCCGGCCGCTTGCGGTCGTACGCTCGGGCAATACTTGCGCGACGTTCCCACAAACCGTTACCTCGTGGTAGCCCGCGGCATGCTCCGCCTGTAGTGCGAGAAAGCCCGCGTTATCGCACGCCGCACGAGTAGGGTACCCGGACGTTACGGGCTGCGGCGTTTGGGACGGCGTCGTCGATGGCGCCGGCGGCGCGGCGAAGTCGGGCGAAGGCGACGGCGACGGAGACGGCGATGGCGAGGCGGCGGTTTGGACCGGGGGTGCGGGCTCGGGAGAGGTGGGCACGCCAGGTGGCGCCACGACCGACATCAAGCCGAACGTTATTGCGAATACGGCAAGCGTCTGCACCGGGCGGGCATTCGGCGGGAACGGAACGCTACCGCCTTTGTGGAACGCAGTGCGCGATGAAAATCGCATGCTCGAGCGCGAGCTTTCGAGAACGGCTCGCCGAGGGTACGCTCTCGCAGCTCGAGTGGCTCGACGTGTGCGCGAACGAGTTGGAGCTCGACGGCGTCGTCTTCGAATCGGAGCATTTTCCGCGCACCGACGGCGACTATCTCGCGCAGCTGAAGAAAGTCGCGACCGATCTCGGCTTAACGGTTGCGGCCTTCGCCGCGGACGACGCGTTTACCGGAAATTACGAACAACGGCTGGAGATGGCGGAAGCGCTCGGGGCTCCGCTCGTAATCGCGCGCGCACCGAGTGCGAGCACCGAAGCGCAGGCTTGGGGATCGTTTACGGATGCCGCAAAAGACGCGGCGCGAGCCGCGAAACGCGCGAACGTTACGCTCGCCGTAAGAAGCGCGCGCGGGACGCTCTGCGAATCGAATGCCGATCTCAAGCGTCTGGCAAAAGACGTCGACAGCGCATGGCTGCGCTTCGCGTGGGATGCGCTCGCCGCAAGCGCCGGTAGCGCGACGACGATCGCACGCAAAGACGTTATCGCAACGTATGAAATCTCGGGCGTCGAGCGCTTCGCAACGACTGCGAACGATGATGCGGAGCGCTTGAACGCGAGCCTCGCGCGTTTCCGCGGATTCATCGTACTCGATGCATCTCGCTCGAACGCGCCGCGCGCCGCGTATCATGCCGCGCTCGCGCGCTTCGCGGAGCTCCGAGCGCGTTCGCTCGTTACCGCGCAATAAAATTGTTTTGGAGAACAACCACACTGCCGTCTGCATGCCCGGGTAGAGACCTGCTATTGCAGGTGGGTGCGGCCCGAGCGCCGGAGGAGGCGGCTTTTATACCGACTCGCAACCGTCGTATTCGGAGCTGATGCTCCCTATGTGGATACGTTGGTCCTACACCTAAGCAAGTTCGCGCGCGAGCGCAGTTGTCTTCCGCTCGATATTATCCCATGGCGGTCAAGACTTGACAGCACAAGCTTTTCTCGTTAACGCGAACATCGTGCACATTACGTTGCCTTACTCGTCAAGACGACGCACGCGAGGAGCGCCGGTTCGAGCGCGACGATGATGAAACCGTATGCATCGCCGACGAGTCCGCCGCCGAGACGCGTTGCGAGCGTGCTTCCCGTAGCGCGTGCGACCAATAACGCACCGGGTACGACGAGAGCGGTTTTCGCGCCGAACGCAAACGAAGCGCCGAGCATCGCGAGCGTTTCGAAAACCAGTACGCTCGCGTTCGGACGTGACGTAAAAGCGCGCGTTTCGCGGCCGCCGGGCGCGTAAGGAAAGTGGCGCGCGTTCCAGACCGCAGCGAGGCGCGCGAGTGCACCCGTATAGGCGAGAGCCCACGGTAGCCGTGCGGGCTTACAACTCGAAATCGCCGCGAGCGAGCAGACCGCGTTGACCGCGAACGCGGCCACGGCGTACGTACCGTGGCGCGGATCTTTAAGTATTTCTAGCCGCCGCTCCGGCGCCACGCTCGCGAAAACCGCATCGCTGCAATCGAGATACCCATCGAGATGGATGGCGCCCGAGAGGACGATCGGCACGGAAAAAGCGGCCGCGGTCGCGAGCGGCTGCGAACCGAGTGACGCGGCGATCCACGCCGCCCACCCCGCACACGCGCCGATCGCCGCGCCGACGAGCGGCAGCGCGACGAGGGCGGCCGCGCTCGGTGCGGGCAGCATTTCCGTACCGCGCACCGGCACGATGGAGAAATACGAAAACGCGACCGCGACGTGTTCGAACGCGCGCTTCACGACGCGGTCGCGACGCCGGCTTCGGCAAACGTCTTCATCTCGCAGATCATCCGCGTCGCGGCCTCGACGAGCGGCAGGGCGAGTGCGGCACCGGTCGCTTCTCCGAGGCGCAGGTCGAGATCGAGCAACGGCCGCAGCCCGAGCGCCGCAAGCGCCGTGCGATGGCCGCGTTCGGTCGAAACGTGTGCCGCGATGCAGTAATCCGCAACGGCCGGGGCGATGGCGCAAGCGATGAGAGCGGCCGCCGCGACGATGAAGCCGTCGAGCACGATCGGCACCCGCCGGCCGGCCGCCGCGATCATCACGCCCGCGAGCCCCACGATTTCGAAGCCGCCGACTTCGCGCGCGATCGTGCGCCAATCCCGTGCCTCGAAACGCGCGAGCGCGCGTTCGACCGCCGCAACCTTTCGCGCGAAGCCGGCCGCGTCGATTCCCGTGCCGTAGCCGACGACATCGGCCGGGCCGGCTCCCGTGAAAGCGGCCACGACGGCCGCCGCGCTCGTCGTGTTGCCGATGCCCATCTCGCCGAGGGCGAGCACGTCGTAGCGGCGCCGTTCGAAGAGCCGCTCGAAAACGACGATCCCGGCGTTTAGCGCAGCATCCACCTGCGCTTCGGTAAGCGCCGGCTCGCGGGCCAGATTCGCGGTCCCGGCGCCGACCCGCACGTCCAAGAGCGTCGGATGCGGCGCCGGCGGTTCGACGATGCCGAAATCGGCAACGAAGAGGTCGGCTCCGGCCGTGCGTGCGAACGCGTTGATCGCCGCAAAGCCGCCCGTGAAGGCCGCGACCATCTGGGGGGTCACGGCCGCCGGGTACGCGCTGACGTTCTCCGCGCTCACGCCATGGTCGCCTGCCGCGACGAGGATCGCGCTTGCCGTATAGGCATGCTCGGGCTCGTGGCCGGCGATGCCGCTGAGCTGCACGGCGAGTTCTTCCAAGCGCCCGAGCGCGCCGAGCGGTTTCGTCAACGCGTCCACGTGCGCGCGGGCGCGGACCCGCGCCGCGGCGTCGCTCGGTACGATCGCTTGCGCCCGCGCGGTCCAGTCGGGCGTTTCGGCGGGGAGCGGCTCGCGCGACTCGGCCGGCATCTCCCGCGCGTCACTAAGTGGAATCGGCATCGCCGCCGCATGCAGATCGAGCGCGAAGCCCGAGACCACGAGGTAGAGGTGCGTCGCTCGCGCGGCGAGCCGTTGCTGCAGCCGCCCGAGCACGTCGCGAAAGATGCGCGCCGACGCGTAGGCCGGTACGATGCCCCAACCCGTTTCTTCTCCCACGACGATTGCCGTAGCCGCCGAGCGGGCGAGGGCCGTCGCGAGTGCCGAACAATCGACTTCGAGTGCCGCTTCCAGGCGTGCGGGCTCCTCGAAGAGCTCCGCGTGAGCGCTCGCCATGCGGTCGGCGAGCCACGTGCCGAGCGAATCCACGAGCAGCGTTCGTTCGGCCGTCGCCTCGCCCAAGAGCGCCGTCAGCGCGCATCGCGAATTGCCGGCCGTCTCTAAAACCGTCCAGGTCGCGGGGCGCGAGCGGCGATGCCGCTCGAGGCGCGCCGCCCATTCCGGATCGTGCGGCATGCGGCCCGCCGTCGCGATATACGTGACGGGCAGCCCCGATCGCAGGGCGAGTTGCTCTGCGAACCGACTCTTGCCCGAACGCACCGGGCCCGTGACGAGCGTCCACGTCACGCTCCGCCTGCCGAACGACCCGCTTTGCCGAGCACGGGCGCATACGTCGCGAGCGCCCGCACGCGCGCTTCCGCGTGATCCACGATGGGAGCCGGGTAATCGACGCCCAAGCGAAAGGCGCACGCCGCCGCTTCGAGCGGCGACAGCGTCCATGGCGCGTGCAGCGCGGCGCCGCCGAGCTTCGCGAGTTCGGGAACGTGCGCTTTTATAAACGTGCCGTCGGGATCGAATTTTTGGCTTTGCAGGATAGGATTGAAGACGCGGAAGTACGGCGCGGCGTCGGTGCCCGTCGATGCGGACCATTGCCAACCGCCGTTATTCGCGGCCTTGTCGCCGTCGGCGAGATGCTGTTCGAAATAGCGTTCGCCGAGACGATAGTCGAGCAGCAAATCTTTGGTTAAGAACGAAGCGACGATCATGCGCAAGCGATTGTGCATCCAACCGTACGTATTGAGTTGCCGCATCGCGGCATCGACGATCGGATAACCCGTAAGCCCCCGGCACCACGCCTGCCAATCGGATTCCGATTCGCGATACTTCAGTGCCTCGGCGCGCTCGTCGAACGGGCCCGTTGCAACGCGCGGAAAGTTCGCGAGAATCTGCTGGTAAAAGTCGCGCCAAATCAATTCGCCGAGCCACGTTTCGCAGCCGGTGGCAGCTGCGCCGCGCTTACCGCGGCGCGCTTCGAGCGCGGCCGAAACGCAGGTGCGGATACCGATCGTTCCCGCGCGCAAGTGCGGAGAAATGTGCGCCGTGCCGGCCACCGCCGGGAAATTACGCGCGTCCGCATAGCTCTCGATCGGACCGCGCACGAAGGCCTCCAGAATCGCGCGCGCTTTCGATTCGCCGCCGGCCGGAAAGTGCGCCGAACGCTCGTGTCCGTAAGCGTTCGGTTCGGGCACGTCCTGCGTTTCGCCGATGTCGGCGCGTTTCGCGCCCTTACGCGCGACGGCAGCGAGCGATTCGAAAGGTCGGCGCTCGTCTTCGCGCTGCCGTTCGAGCCAGCGGCGCTTGAACGGCGTAAACACCGTGTACGGAGCATCGTCCGATTTGCGCGTTTCATCCGCGCCGAAATAAACGTGATCCAGGCATGCTTCTACGAAGGCGCCCGCGCCTTCGAACGCTCGACTCACGCGCGCGTCGCGTTCGCGCGCGCTCGGTTCGTAATCGAGATTATAGTACAGCGCCGTCGCATTCACGCGGCTCGCCAGCTGCTGCAGTTCGGCAGCGAAGTCGCCTTCGAGCAAAGCGAGGTCGCTGCCGTACGCGCGTAGCGCCGAGCGCAATTCGGTTAACGAGTCGAAGAAAAACGAAACGATCGGCGCACCGATCGTCGGACCGCGCAGCAACTCCGGATCGAGAACGAACGCGCACACGACGCGTTCGCTCGACTGCGCCGCGCGGGCGAGCGCGACGTTATCGGCGAGCCGCAAATCGCGCCGCAACCAAACGATCGACGTTGTAAACCGAGCCGCCATTTCTCTACGCCTCATCTGCGACAGCCGGTGCCGCTCCTTTATAAAGGCGGCGCCCGCGCCGCGCCGCTTTACACGGCGGCGGGGCCGCGCCGCTACACGAGGAGCCATGTACCCGTCGCGGAAGCTTCGCCGCGTGCAGCTCGTGCTTTCCGAACTCACGCTTCCGCTCGTTCACACGTTCGCGATCGCACGCAGCTCGGAAGAGTTCGCACACAGCCTCGTGCTGCGCTTGGGTTGGAACGAGTTGGAGGGATTCGGTGAATCGGCGCCCTCCGCGCGGTATGGCGAAAGCACCGCCGGCATCCGCTCGTATTTCGAAGGACGTGCACCGCTCGGAGACGACCCCTACGCGCTCGAAGCGTTGCTTTCCGACATGCCGCCGGGCGCCCGATGCGCGCTCGATATCGCGCTACACGATCTCATCGGTAAAGACGCGGGGCGCCCGCTCTGGCAGTTGCTCGGGCTCGATTCGAGCCGAACGCCGATTACGTCATTCACGATCGGCATCGACACCCCCGACATGATGCTCGCGAAGCTCGCAGAAATCGAAAGCCATCCGATCGTTAAAGTGAAGCTCGGTTTCGCGGGCGAACTCGAAGTGCTCGCGGCGATGCGGCAGCGTTACACGGGCACGTTACGCGTCGACGCGAACGAGGCGTGGACGCCCGAACAGACCGTGGCGAATCTGCGCGAACTCGAGCGATACGACATCGAATTCTGCGAACAGCCGATCCCGGCCGGGACGCCCGAACGTCTGCGCTGGATTCGCGAACGCGTCCGCGTGCCGCTCGTAACCGATGAGGATTCGCGCGACGCGAGCGACCTGCTCGCGCTCGCGGGCTGCGTCGACGGCATCAACATCAAGCTCGTCAAATGCGGCGGCATTCGGGGGGCGCTCGCCATGATCGCGACCGCGCGCGCGCTCGGCCTGCGCATCATGCTCGGTTGCATGGTCGAGAGCGCGATCCTCACCACGGCCGCGGCGCATCTTTCGCCCCTGGTCGACTGGGCCGACCTCGATGGGCCGTTTCTCACCGCATCCGATCCGTTTTCGGGCGTCACCTACGATCGCGGCAAACTCGTGCTGCCGGCGGGCCCCGGTCTCGGCGTCGTGGAGGTCGGGCAAAGCCCGAGAGGTTCGTAGTGGCGCGTCGGTACGCGGTTCTCGCACCGCAACTCTTCGCGACGCGTAGCGCGAAAACGGCGCACGGCGTGATCGCGTATTCGGCCGACGAAACGGTCGTCGTGATCGACCCGGCCGTTGCCGGCCGCACGGTTCGCGATGCGGTGCCCTATCTTCGCAGCGACGTGCCGATCGTCGCGACATTAGAAGAAGCGCTGCGCTACGGACCGACGTCGTTGCTCGTCGGCGTCGCGCCGCCGGGCGGCGCGTTACCGGCCGCTTGGCGCGAAACGATCGTCGCGGCGCTGCACGCGCACCTCGAAGTCGTGAGCGGACTGCATCAAATGCTCGGCGAGGACGCCGAATTTTCAGGGGCGGCGCGAATCGGAGGCGCCGTTATCTGGGACGTCCGGATACCGCCGCCGCCGCGGCTCTTCAGCGGCGCCGCGAACGACGTTTCGGCGCGGGTCGTCCTTTTCGTCGGCAGCGATTGTGCCGTCGGCAAAATGACCGCGGCGCTCGAGTTGACGCGCGCGGCTCGCGAGCGTGGCGTGCGCGCCCGCTTCGTTGCGACCGGACAAACCGGCATTATGATCGCGGGTAACGGAACGGCGATCGATCGTGTGATCGCCGACTTCGCGAGCGGCGCTGCCGAAGAGCTCGTACTCGCGGGCGCCCGCGACTCCGACGTCGTCTTCGTTGAAGGACAGGGCGGCATCAATCATCCCGCCTTCGCACCCGTCACCCTCGCGCTGCTTTACGGTTGTGCGCCGGACGTCCTCATACTCACGCATCTCGCCACGCGCACGCACATCGACGATTTCGCGACGCCGCTGCTTTCGCTGCCCGCGCTCGTCGCGATCTACGAGGGACTCTGCGCGACCGTGAAGCCCGCCCCGGTATGCGCCGTCGCGCTTAACACGCACGGCCTAGGTGATGAGGCGGCGCACCGAGCGATCGCGGCAGCGCGAGAGGCGACGGGCTTGCCGTGCGACGACGTCGTCCGGCACGGGCCGCTCGGGCTTTACGATGCAATCGCGCCCGCCCTTTCGGCGAAAACACGCCCGGTACGATGACGCGCCGGGCGAGGGCGTTCGCCCTTCTCGCCTGGTGCGTCGTGCTTGCGGCGTGCACGCGCGTTTCCGGCGACGGCGGCCACGCGGCGAACGGTCGCCATCCGTGGACGGTCCCGGGCAAACTGCGGATCGGAATTCCCGACGAACCCGATAACCTCAATCCGATGTTCGCCCACACGGACGCGACCGATCAGATCGACGCATTGATCTTCGCGCCCGTCTTCCGCTACGGTCCGCGCGGCGAACTCGTTCCCGAGCTCGCGACCGAAATACCGACCTATCGCAACGGCGGCATTTCGCGCGATTCGAAAACGATCGTGCTGCATTGGCGGCACGGCGCGCGCTGGTCCGACGGCGCCCCGCTCACACCGCGCGATCTACGCTTTACGTGGCGGGCGGTGATGAACAAGAATAACAACACGAAAGCCACGAACGGCTGGGACGACATAACCGCGATCGACGTGCCGAACGACGCGACCGCCGTCATCCATCTGCGCCGGCCAAATGCCGGCGTGCTCGGTTCGTTCGGCGGTGGTGGCGGGAGCGCGTATCCGCCGCTTCCCGAGCATCTTCTCGGCAAGCTTTCGAACCTCAACGAAGCCGCTTTCAACACGCATCCGATCTCGAGCGGCCCTTGGCTGCTCGAGGCGTGGAATCACGGGTCGTCGTTCGTGTTCGCGCCGAATAAGCAGTACTGGCGCGGCCCGCCGAAGCTGCAAGCGCTCGGTTACACGATCGTTCCGAACCCCGATACGCTCGTCGCGCAATTGCGAACGCATGAGATCGATCTCGTCGCAAACGTGCCCGAGGCGCAATTCGAAGGGCTCGCAAACGCTCCCGGCATCGCCGTCGCGCGCCACCCGATCGCGAATTGGCGGCGCCTCGCGATCAATACGTCGCGCGCCGGCCTCTCCGACGTGCGCGTGCGGCGCGCGCTCGCCGAGGCGATCGATTGGGACCGTATCAACGCCACCGTGTACCACGGCCTCAACGTTCGCGCGCACAGCGATATTCCGGCCGACTCATGGGCGGCGCCGCAGATTCCATTGTATCCGCACGACGTGCGCGCCGCCGCGGCCCTGCTCGACGCGGCGGGCTGGCTGGCACCATCTCCCGGAGCCGTGCGCGCGAAGAACGGCGTTCCATTGCGCTTCGTCATCTCATCAACGACGAAGCCCGGCAACGAACAGGCGGAGGTCCAGATGCAGCAAGCCGTCCGCGCGATCGGGATAGGACTCTCGATTAAGAACTACCCGGCGAGCGTTCTCTTCGCGCAAGACGGGCCGCTCTACACGGGCCGCTACGATCTGGAATGGTCGATCGATACGAACGCCCCCGATCCCGATAATCAAGGGAGTTGGAGCGGCGACTTTCTTCCGCCGCACGGCGCCAACACGACGTTCCTGCGCGATCGCATCATCACGGAGACGTCGGCCGCGGCGCTGCTCACCTTCGATCGCGGCGAGCGTAAAACACTCTATCAACGCGAGGAGTCACGGATTCACGCAATGGTCCCGGCGGTATTTTTGTACTGGGAGACCGGCATCGCCGCCTACAACGACGACCTCCGTGGTTACGAGCCCGCCGAATACATAACGGATAATTGGAACTCCTGGGACTGGCAGATTTAGTTCCGCATGTAACCATACCGGCAAGAAAACGGCTCGCATCTAGCCAACAACAAATTACTGGTGGATTTAGAGCAAAAGCACCTAGATATCAGTTAACGCTGCCACCCATAGTTGTTTACGGCGCATGTTGGCGTTCGATTAGATTATGAAATCGAGAATCGGCCCCTTTGGGCCTTCATGGAAGGTCTTGTGATTCAAAACTCCGAGTTCAGCCCGTCGGTAAGCCGTTTTCGTATGAGCACGTCGCTTAATTCAGGATCCGGCGTTAAGATCGACAACGCCCTCGAGGCATGCCGCGAAGCGCGCTTCCAAGACGCGCTCGACGGACTGGCTCCCGGCCTCACCGCAGCCGCGCAACCCACAGAGTTCTTGCTCTACGTGCGCATCTTGTTGCGTTCGAAGCCGACCGAGGCCGTTGCTGCCTTGGCTCGCCATGGGGACGGGCTCGTAACGGCGGCCGACCGGCACGAAGCGGCGCTTCTGCTCGGAACGGCACAAGCGCGCGTCGGCGATTTCAAGAGCGCGCACATGAGCTTCAAGCGACTCTACGATGCGATGCCCTCCGAGCCCGCGACGAAGTCGCGGCTGCTCGACGAATTGCAATATCGCGACGCATCGGCGCTCTGGATGGAACGGAAACTCGCCCAAGCCGAAGCAACGCTGCGACCGCTCGTCGCCAATACTCGCTCCAAATACAACATCGAGGCGCTGATTCTGGAAGGCGCGATCTCGGCGGCACACGGTCGTTTCGAACAGCAGGCGGCGCTTCTTCTTAAAGCACTTCGCAAAGTGCTCGCGGCGGAGCGGCCCGACGTGTTGCATTGGGCCCACGTCACGGCACAGCTTTCGTATTTGGCGCGTGAGATGCCGAGCCCGTCGCTACGCAACGCCGTCATCGAGAACGTCGACACCTTACCGTGGACGCCGGACGTCGCGGATCTTCACTTCAAAACGCTCAAAGCCGTCGGGTGGCGCTTCGCATTGGAAGGCGATTATCTGGCGGCCTTCCGCTATCTCAAACGTGCGAGCAGGGTCGCGCCGAGCGAAGCTTGGCAGGTCATGGCGCTCTGCGACCGGACCCATCTCGCGCAGAGTCTCGGCGAGCGCCGCTTCACGGAACAAGAACTCGATGAGGTGAGTGAAATCGCCGAACGCGTCGAGTGGCGCGCGATCGCGGGAGAGGAACGCGTGGCGCTGCTGTTGCTCGCGGTCTTACACGCACCGACGGACGGTGCGCTCGCACTTTCCTACGTCGCGCGCTTCCAAGAAACGGGAAGTCGTTTCGACGGGCTGCTGTCGGCCAACGACGACCGCCGCGTTAAGGCGCTCGCCGATTATTCGCTCGGCTTCGTCTATGCGCGCCTAAATTATCGGGACGACGCGTTGCTCTTCCTCAAAGAAGCGTGGGAGACGTTCGAGGCGATCGGGTACGATTGGCGAGCGGCACGATGCGCCAAAGAGATCGCGTCCCTCACGCGCGACGAGGCGTGGTGCGCGCGCGCGGCCGAGAAGATTGCGGCTTATCCGCGGTCGTGGATCGCCGCCGAAATCGCCGAGACGCTCGACGCCGTGAGAAGCGAAGCGACCCCGACCGCGAACGGGCGGCACTCGCGCTCGGATCGCGACGCGGTTCTAACTCCGGCGCAGCGCGAAGTTTATCGCTTGCTCATGGACGGCATCGCGGTCACCGAGATCGCGCGACTGTCCAATCGAAGCGAGTTTACGATTCGCAATCATATAAAGGCAATCTTCAAGGCCTTTAACGTGAACAGCCGCGCTGCGCTCATGCGCGTCTAATAGCAGGCTCGACTTAACCGAAGCCGCCTCGTCGCACTAGCTAACGCGCGTGCGCTATTAAGTGGCGCATTTAGTCTGACTATGTAGCGGCCGAAAACCGTTATAATCCGGTATTGACGGGGCTTTCTTGTCCCATTTTGATCGACGGCCTGGTCCACCCAGCAGTACCATATAGCTATCTTTGGCTAGTCATAGTAGGCTAGGTTTACCTGGTTTTTTAGCCAGACAACTGCTGCTTAATTGCCGCCTCAGGCGACAGGATGAAAATTACTATGCGCAAGCTGCTTCTAGCCATCGTTTCGGGCTTAGCACTCGCGGGCGGTCTTACCGGCTGCAACGCGGCGACTAGCGCCAGTCATACAACGGGCGCGGCACATACGGTTCGTTCGCTCGACAACTTCGGAGAGATTCTTTAAACGATCGAGACGAATCGACCGGGCCGGCTGCGAATAGGGCGACTTCGCAGCCGGCTTCGTGTTACCAGACGCTTCGGTTTCGGAACGCCGCTAGCTAGTTATTCGAGTCGGCAATAGCGATAGTGCGCCATTTCCTTTAACACTACCGCGTGCTACAACGGGTAATATTAAGCGCTCGAACGTGTATCGCTCGAGAATTCCCGCGCATCGGCGCGGATCGTTTCGAAAAGGTCTGTATGCACGCGAAATCTGTTCGACAAGTTCTGTGTAGTTGCGGTCAGAGCCGGAGCGCCATCGGTGGCGCTGCATCCTCCGATTGTCCCGCAAGCATTCGCACCGTATCGCACACGCTCGAAGGTCATCTCGCAGAACGCTTACGTTTCGTCGCCTATCGCGAACGCGTGAGTGAAAGCGCCGTGATCGAATTCGCACTGCGCGATCTCCTCGTCTCGGACGACGCGGAACTCGGCTCGCGCATGCGCGATGGAGGCGCGACACTTCGACGCAAGGTCAAGGGATCCTCAGGCCCGGGCGGACAGCCGAACCCTTAACCGTCCGTACGTCATCGGAAAGCCGGCACCCGTTGCGAGCGATGCAACGGACCTCGCGTATGAAGTTAGCGCTCTACAAAAACGCGTGCGGCATCTGCTCGCGATTCAGCAAGAGATCGTTAAGCTTACGCTCGCTACGACGGAAGCGCACATCATTGCGCAGCTCTTACGCAGCGCTTGCGAGTCGCTCGGATACGAACGGGCGATTTACTTTAGCGTCGACCGAGAGCGTGGTATCGAGGCGCGTTCCCAGATCGATGCGGGCTCCGACGTCGAGGCGAGCACCGTCGTTCCCAATCTCGAGAGTAACAGTCCGCTCTTAAGTGCCTTGCGTGGCGAAGAATCACGCGACGATGCGAGCTCGAACGCCGCGCTGCCTTTGCGCGACGTGCGCGGAGCCTACGCGCTCAGTCCGCTGCGTGACGGAACGAGAACCGTCGGCATCTTGTACGTCGACGGCGCGCGCTCTACTCGGCCGCTCGAAGCCGATGCCGCGCTCGTTTCGGCCTTAACCGCGGTTGCGGCCGCGGCGATCGGCAATAGCGCGCTTTTGGCTCGCGTAACGGATCTCGCGATGCTCGAACCGCTTACGGGTTTGCTCAACCGGCGTGCGATGAGCGAGCGCTTGGCGCTCGAACTCGAACTCTGTCGCAGCAATTCGACATCGCTCACGTACGCGTCGATCGATGTCGACGATCTTAAAGCGATCAACGATTCTCACGGTCATGCCCAAGGCGATGCGACGCTCAAGGCGGTTGCCGATTCGCTCGTGGGGAGCTCGCGCTCGGGCGACCTCGTCGGGCGCATGAGCGGCGACGAGTTCGTGGTGATCCTGCCGGGCGTCGATTTCGAGCTTGCGAGCAGCCTCGTGGCGCGACTTTCGAAGCAGCTCGCGGAGTCCGGCCTGCGCTGCTCCATCGGCGCGGCGGTTTTCCCGCGCGACGCGAGTGACGTTGCGAACCTCACGCTCCGCGCCGATCGGGCGCTTTACGCCGCTAAGGCGGCCGGCAAAAATAGATATGCTTTTGCATGAAACGCGCCGCCGAACACGGCGGGTAGCCGCGTAAACGAAGGTCTCGGCGGCTCTTGCGAGCGATGTGCCGCTTAGAGCAATGTTGACGAGCGTCGTTCCCGAAGCGAACCAAGAGATTCTCGTTGCGCTCGGCCCGACGCGTGAAGCGATCGTCTCTTGGAATACGCTCGCGCTCGAAGGCGCGATCGAATTACGCTTCAACGCGCGCGACGGCCGCACGTCGGCATGGCTGCCGTACGTACGATTCGATGCGGATGCGCGCCGTTCGTTTTCGAGCCACGACACGTTCGTGCGCATCGATACGGACGTCGTGCGTTCCGACGTCGACCTCGTAACGATCGGCGTTCGAGCCGCGGGCATCGTCGACGCGCTATTCGTCAGCACGCCGGATTACGGTGCGCCCTCGCCGATCGTCGCTTTGCCGGCAGTCGAACTTGCCGTGTCGCCCTATTCGCAGTACGAGCCGCGTTTCGCGACGGAGCGCGGTTGGTGCGCGCCTGCGTCGCTCGGCATGCTGCTCGCATATCGCGGCTATCCGCTGGACGTACCGGTCATCGCGCGCGAAGTCTTCGACGGACAGTACGCCGGTACGGGAAACTGGGCGTTCAATATGGCCTTTGCCGGCACGCTCGGCTTCCGGGCGGCGGTCGTGCATCTGCGCGATCTCGCGCACGCGCACGCCTTTCTCGCAGACGACATTCCGCTCGCGCTCTCGATCGCTTGGAACGAAAACGAGCTGCCGGGAGCGCCGCTTCCGGCCTCGAGGGGACATCTCGTCGTACTGCGCGGCATCGATGCCGAGGGCGCCGCACTGGTCAACGATCCGGCCTTACCCGAGGTGCTCGTAACCTATCCGCGGGCGGCATTCGAGCGCGCGTGGCTCGCGCACGGCGGCATCGCGTTCGCCGTCGTTCCCGCGCCGCTTCACTCGACGCTGTTGCGAATCGCAAACGTATGAGGCCGCGAGCGACGCAGCCGTGCGACCGGCTCGTGCGCGGTCCCGAAAGCGACGAAGCGAGCGGCGACGCGCCTTTGCATCTCGTTCTCGTCGAACCGCAAATTCCGCCCAACACCGGCAACGTCGCGCGGCTGTGCGCGGCGACCGGCTGCGCGTTGCACCTCGTCGAGCCGCTCGGCTTCAGCCTCGGCGATCGCGAGCTCAAGCGCGCGGGGCTCGACTATTGGGACGCGCTGACGGTACGCGTGCATCCTTCACTCGAGGCGTTCGTCGCGCAGTGGAGCGCGCCGCTGTGGCTCTTCTCGACGCGCGCGACGCGACCGTATAGCACGGCCCCTTACGCCCGAGGCGACGCACTCGTGTTCGGCAAAGAAACGGCGGGCTTGCCGCAAGCCTTCATCGACGCGCTGCCGGCGCGAACGCTACGCATTCCGATGCGAGCGGGCGCCGTGCGCAGCCTCAACCTCTCAACCTGCGTCGGCATCGCGACGTACGCCGCCCTCGCGCGCCTTGACTTCCCCGGCCTCGACTGAGGCCGCGTTCGCGGAGCGCGCGTCGCGCGTGGTCGCCTGCGAACGTTGCCCGGAATTGCGCGCCTATTGCGCGCGCGTTGCCGAAGAGAAAAAGCGCGCGCATCGCGAGGAAACGTATTGGGGCCGGCCCGTGCCCGCTTTCGGAGACCCGCGCGCGCGCGTGCTGCTGGTCGGCCTCGCACCGGGCGCCCACGGCTCGAATCGCACGGGCCGCATGTTTACGGGGGACGCCTCGGGCGAGTGGCTTTTTCGCGCGCTGCATCGAGCGGGCTTTGCGAACCAACCGACGCAGCGCGATCGCGCGGACGGGCTCGTGCTATGCAGCGCGCTTATCTCCGCAGCGCTGCGATGCGCGCCGCCGCTCAATAAACCGACGCCCGCGCAGATCGCGCGTTGTTTCCCGTACCTCGTCGAAGACGTGACGGCGCTTTCGCGATTACGCGTCGTCGTCGGCTTGGGTGCGATCGGTACGCGCGCGGCCGCCGCTGCGTTGCTTGCGGCCGGCTATGCGTTCGATGCGAAACCGGTTTTCGGACACGGCTCGGAAGTCGTCGCTCGATCGAGCGACGGCCCGAACGACGTGACGTTGCTCGCCTCGTACCATCCGAGCCGGCAAAACACGAATACCGGTGTGCTTACGGAGCCGATGCTCGATGCGATCTTCGCGCGGGCGCGAGCGCTCGCGGCGACGTAACGCTACGAGTTGCTGCCGTCGGTCGTCTTCGAGAAGACCGCTGCGTCGCCACCATCGGGAGACGTGAGGTAGAGCTTGCCGTCGTGCGTATCGTAGGCGTAGTCGCGAGCGCTCGAGCCTTCCGTGATGCGGACGGTTTTCGCATCGACGATCGCATACGAATCGTGTTCTTTCATCACTTTAGGCGCTTTCTTTACGATGCCGGCGAGCGCTCCGCCGGCTGCGACGTATGAAGCCTCGAGCGTACCGTCCGCTTTAAACGACAGCAACGTGAACTGCGGGTTATTCGCCTTCGGCGTCGGAACGTCGCCGTCGCGCGTCCAGGTACCGGCGAGCGGCGATACTTCACGCGTCGCCTGCTTCTGGGCCGCGCTGCCACATGCGGCGAGCGCACTCGCGAAGGTCGCGGCGAAGAATGCCCGAGCGAGCGCGGCCGAAGTCATGCTTTCACCTTTAGCTGTAATCCGAGATCGCGTAACGACGCGGGCGGGACGCTCGAGGGCGCGTCCATCATCAGATCGCGCGCGACTTGATTTTTCGGAAACGCGATGACGTCGCGAATAGAGGTTTCGCCGCAGGCGAGCATCGCGAGCCGGTCGATGCCCCACGCCATGCCGCCGTGCGGCGGCGCGCCGTAGCGAAGCGCTTCCATGAAGAATCCGAAACGGTCTTCGATCTCGGCCGCCCCGAGTCCGAATACTTCGAAGATGCGCGCTTGAAATTCCGGATCGTGGATACGGATCGAGCCGCTGCCGAGTTCGAAGCCGTTGAGCACGAGATCGTAATGTTGCGCGCGCATCGAGAGCGGGTCGCTCTGCAAGAGCGCTTCTTCGCCGTAGCGCGGCGCGGTGAACGGATGATGCGTCGGGAAGATCGTGCCGCTTTCCTTATCGCGTTCGAAGAGCG
The DNA here is from genome assembly GCA_964244215.1 of uncultured bacterium. Taxonomy (GTDB): domain Bacteria; phylum Vulcanimicrobiota; class Vulcanimicrobiia; order Vulcanimicrobiales; family Vulcanimicrobiaceae; genus CAXTIY01. Next base: position 1,308 of record CAXTIY010000004.1, on the reverse strand, counting down.
GAAAACCGACGACCCAAGCAAACGCGAATGCCGACCCGTCTCGCAAGCCCAGTTTATCCGCAACGTGCACGCGCAATCGGCCCGCAACGTCGCTTGCGAGCTCGCGCGGACCCGCGACGAGCAAAAGCGCGTCGCCGCAATCGGCACCGCCGAGTTCGCGCACGCTCGCGACCGTATCGTCGTCGAGTAATTTCGCAATCGACGATTTCCAGCCGTCCGGTGGATACGAAATCCAAATCAAGCCGCCGGCTCCGAAGCCTTTGGCGGCCTCCGTCAGCGCGTCGAAATCGCGACGCGAAAGTGCGGCGCCGCCGGGATACCGGACGGCGACGATCCGGCTCGCCGGATCGCGGGCGTAACCAGCGAGAAAGTTAATCGCAGTGCCTGCGAAAGCGGGAGCCACGTCGCGCAATTCGAGATCGAAGCGAACGTCCGGTTTATCGCTACCGTAGCGCTCGAGCGCTTCGGCATGCGCGATGCGGCGGATCGGCCGCGCGATTTCCTTACCGAGCGCCTTGTACCAAACGTATGCGATGCACTCTTCCATGATCGCCATCACGTCTTCTTGATCGACGAACGACATCTCGACGTCGAGTTGCGTAAATTCGGGCTGACGATCGGCGCGCGAATCCTCGTCGCGGAAACAGCGCGCGATCTGCATGTACCGGCCCAAACCGCCGATCATCAAAATCTGCTTGAGCAATTGCGGCGATTGCGGCAACGCATAAAAGTTGCCCGGATGAACGCGGCTCGGCACGAGATAGTCGCGCGCGCCTTCGGGCGTCGACTTAATCAGACACGGCGTTTCGATTTCGAGGAAATCGCGTTCGTCGAAGAAATCGCGCATCGCTTTAACGATCTTATGTCGCACGGTGAGATTGCGTTGCAGGCGCGGGCGGCGCAGATCGAGATAGCGATACTTCAAACGCAGCGCTTCATCGACGTCCGTATCCGCGTTGATCGGAAACGGCGGCACGAGCGAACGCGCGAGTACGGTTACGCGCTCCACGGCGAGTTCGACCGTGCCCGTCCCGAGCTTCGCGTTCTCCGTTCCGGCAGGCCGCAGCCGTACGCTGCCGCCGATCGTGATCACGTCTTCGTTACGCAGCGATTGCGCCACGTCGAACGCTTCGGCGAGCGCCGGATCGAAGACGGCTTGCGTGATTCCGTCGCGATCGCGCACGTCGATAAACACGAGGCCGCCATGATCGCGACGCCGGTTGACCCAGCCGCTGAGCAGGGCGGTCGATCCGACGTCGCTCGAGCCGAGCGCTCCGCACGAGACTTTGGTCAGACTAAACACGCTCG
>CAXTIY010000003.1:0-30367 GCA_964244215.1 uncultured bacterium | reverse complement strand
CCGCGACCGAGCCGTGGAAACTCAACCCCGGGGACCTGTCGTTTCCGGCATCTACTCGTCGATCGTTGCGAGTGCGGCTGCTTCGAGGCGGGCTTGCCGGAGGTGCTCGCGCACGGGCTCGAGCCGCTCGAAGGTCTCGCGTGGATGCGTCGTTCTTTCGAGAATACGATCCAGTTCGAGCTCGATGTGCCGTGCCGTCGTTTGGAGCAAATCGGCGCTCGGGGCGACCGGGCGAACTTCGGAGCAGGCCTTCTTAACGATATACGTCACGGGGCTGCTTCCGGCATGGACTCGCGCGGCATTAGGCCGTTCGTCACGGTTGATATCCCATGAGCCGTAACTATACTCCGTATCTTGTGGTTTCACCTGGCCGTGAGCCCTACATCTTGTATTGGGTGCCGCGTTTAGGAAAAGAGTAGCAGCGTTCGATCGCTGGCCCGTATTTGGTCGAGCGTGCACGAACGAGGCGCTTTATCCGGCCGCCAGCGCAGCGGCCGCGTGCCGTGACGGAAGCGTTCCCCCGTGACTTGATCGAACGAGACTTCGAGCACGAGTTCGGGACGTAGCGGCTGCCATTCGGTTGACTTACCGCGATTCCAGCGGCTCGGACCACCCGGAGCGCGTCCGTCGAATGAGGCGCCGGGTGCGGCGTGCAGCGCTTCCAATCGCGATAGCAGCGCGCGTTTTTCCGCCGCCGAGTAGCCGGAGGTGAAGCCGACGTAATCGAGCCGGCCATCATCGTCGTACAGTCCGAGCAACAGCGACCCGAGCGTACCGGTCTCCGTAATGCGATAGCCCCCGACGATGCATTCGGCACTGCGGATCGCCTTAATCTTGACGACCGCATCGCGTTCGCCCGCGCGATACGGCGCGTCGAGGCGTTTCGCGACGACACCGTCGAGCGCGCCGCCGACACGCGCGTACCAGTCGTCCACGGTCGCGAGCTCGCGCGTGGCGGGCGAAAGCCGCAAGCACGGGTCGGCCGCCGCAACGTGCGATTCGGCAAAGCGTTCGAGGCGCCCGCGCCGCTCGTGAAGCGGCACATTGAGTAGCGACGTGCCGTCTTCATCGAGTAAGAGATCGAACAACAGATACGATGCGGGGCGTTCGCGGGAGAGCTTCGTTATGCGCGATGCGGCCGGATGAATGCGTTGCATCAGATCGTCGAACGCGAGCGCCCCGCCGACGGCGACGACGAGTTCGCCATCGAAGACGGCACGAACGTGCAGTTCGCGCAACCGCGCGACGATTTCGGGAAAATACCGTTCGAGCGGCTGACCCGATTTCGATTGCAGACGAATGTCGTCGCCGTCGCAAAATCCGAGGCAGCGGAAGCCGTCCCATTTCGGCTCGTATTGCCAGCCGGCTTCCCGGGGGATCGCAGCGACAAGACGAGCTTCCATCGGCGGGAGTTCTAGCGGGATCGGCAGCCGTTCCATCGCCCCGTACTACGGTCTACGAGCGAAATTGGCTTCTCGAGAGCGATTAAGTGCGGGGATGCCGGCGTATCGATAGTTCTAGCCTGGCGGAAAGATTTTCCAGAAATCGTTCAGCTCGGATGTTCTTTGCGTTGACACGAGATAGTGATTGATGCTAAAGTCGCCAAACGCATAGATTCCCCCTACTGAATAATTATGCAGGGATCTCGCGCTGTGAAGCTGAGGGTGACCGATGTCCGACCGGAGTGCCGCGCTTACCATAGGCGACCCAAGTTCGCTCCGCTCGCGCGACGATGCGACACCCGCGCAACGTCGCGAGCGTTTGCAGCGAGCGGCCACGCAGATCCGCCGTTCGATCGTTACCACGATCGGCGCGGCGAAGCTCGGACATGTCGGCGGCGACCTTTCCGTTACGGATATTCTGACGACGCTATTTTTTGGCGTTCTGCGTTACGACGCAAACGAGCCTACGTGGCCCGACCGCGATCGCTTCATCCTGAGCAAGGGGCATTGTGCGGTCGCACTTTATTCCACGCTCGCACTCGCCGGTTTTATTCCACAGACGCTTTTAGCGACGTTCGCGGGACCGCTTTCGCTTTTGAACGGCCATCCGAACCGGCGCAAAATTCCCGGAGTGGAGTCGAACACGGGGCCGCTCGGACATGGTTTGCCCGTCGGCGTCGGCTGCGCGATCGCGGCGAAGCTCGCGGGTTCGCAGCGGCGCACGTTCGTCGTACTCGGCGACGGCGAATTGCAAGAAGGCAGTAATTGGGAAGCGGCGATGGCCGCTTCGCACCGGTCGCTCGGAAGCTTGACCGCGATCGTCGATCGTAATCGCCTGCAGCAAGGCGCGAAGACGGAAGATACGAATTCGCTCGAACCGCTCGCTGCGAAATGGAAGAGCTTCGGTTGGGAGACGATCGAACTCGACGGGCACGATTACGACGCCCTCTTCGATGCACTCGCCGCGCCGCCGCGAGATAAACCGCGCTGCATCATCGCTACGACCCATAAGGGGCGCGGCGTGTCGTTCATGGAGGACGGCGTGGAGTGGCATCACAAAGTGCCGTCGCCCGAGCAAGTGCAGATGGCGCTCGCGGAATTCGCGCGGTGAGTAACGCATCCGTCGCCGTCGAGACCTTCGATTGCCGCCAGGCCTTCGTCGCCGAACTTACCGCGCTCGCGCGCGAAGACGCCCGAATCGTCGCCGTCTGCAACGACTCCGTCGGTTCGTCTAATCTCACGTCGTTCGCAGCCGAATTCCCCGAGCGGCTCATCAACGTCGGCATCGCAGAACAAGATATGGTCGGCGTCGCGGCGGGCCTTGCAAACGGCGGTTACGTTCCGTTCGTTTGCGCCGCGGCACCGTTTTTAACCGGTCGCGCGACGGAACAGATTAAGGCGGACATCGCGTATAACGGCTATCACGTCGTGTTATGCGGGATGAGCCCGGGCATGGCGTACGGCGAACTCGGGCCCACGCATCATTCGATCGAAGATCTTTCCTGGATGCGGGCCATCTCGGATCTCACGATCGTCGTTCCGGCGGACCCCCAGCAAACGCGCGAAGTCGTACGTTGGGCGGCGCAGAGCGAGCGCCCGAGTTACCTGCGCATCGGCCGGGTTAAAGTTCCGGCGGTCACGCCGCCGGGTACGCGCTTCACGCTCGGAACGGCCGACGTCTTGCGCGTAGGTAGCGACGTTACGCTCGTCGCCACGGGCGTGATGGTTTCGCGCGCGTTAGAAGCGGCAGAACTGCTCTCGGCGAGCGGCATCGTGGCGCGCGTACTCAACATGGCTTCGATCGAGCCGCTCGACGAAGTCGCAATCGTACTCGCCGCACGCGAGACGCGACGCATCGTAACGATCGAAGAAGCTCGTACGACGGGCGGTCTCGGCGCTGCCGTTGCGGCGGTCGTGGTGCGCGAGCATCCCGTGCCGATGCGTATCTTGGGCGTCGCCGGTTTCGCGCCGACGGGGCGCGCGGAATTCTTGTACGAGCATTTCGGTTTGGATGCTCGCGGTATCGCCGCCGCCGCGCGCGAGCTATTCGTTTGAGCGCGGGTAAGCCGCTGATACTCGCGATCGATCAAGGCACGAGTGCGACGAAGTGCGCGCTCGTCGACGAATCGGGCGCCATCGTCGCGCGCGGCTCGGTACCGCTCGGGGAAACGCATCCGCGACCGGGCTGGGTCGAACAAGATCCGCTCGCCATCTTGGAAAGCGTCACGGGCGCGGTGCGCGCGTGCATCGCCGATCGGGATCCGGGCTCGATCGTTGCCGTCGGTCTGAGCACTCAGCGAGAGTCGGTCGTTGCCTGGGATCGCCGTTCGGGTCAGCCGCTCGCACCGCTCATAAGCTGGCAGGATCAGCGAACGGCCGCGCTTTGCGATGCGCTGCGTTCGCCCGAAACGGAGCGGCTCGTGCGGGCGAAGAGTGGCTTGCCGCTCGATCCGATGTTCTCGGCTGCGAAAATGGCGTGGCTGCTCGATGCGATCGATCCCGAGCGGACGCAAGCGAAGAACGGAACGCTGGCTCTCGGCACCGTCGATTCGTGGCTGCTGTATCGCTTAACGGGCGCGCACGTTATCGAAGCCGGCAACGCGTCGCGGACGCAACTGCTCGATACCGCGCGCGTATGCTACGACGATCGATTACTCGAGCTCTTTAACGTTCCGCGCCGGTCGCTGCCGGAAATCGTTCCTTCGAGCGGGCCGTTTCCGGCGCTACGTGGGCTCGAGCCGCTCGGCGCTGCGACGAAATTAGCGGCGGTGATGGCCGATTCGCATGCGGCACTTTTCGCGCACGGCGCGTTCGCACCGGGTTCGCTCAAAGTGACGTACGGTACGGGGTCGTCCGTGATGGGTTTACTCGACGAGCCCAGAGCCGTCGGACCGGGCCTGTGTTTGACGATCGCCTGGCAGTCGGGAAAAAGCATCGCATTCGCTGCGGAAGGCAACATTCGTTCCACGGGCGCCGCGCTGCGATGGCTCGCCGATTTGCTCGGCCTCTCGCCACAAGAATTAGTCGAGCTCGGCGCATCCGCACAGAGTGAAGGCGTTGCATTCGTGCCCGCTTTCAGCGGCCTCGGGGCACCATGGTGGGATCGCGATGCTGCCGGCATCGTAACCGGTCTAACGCAAAAATCCGGTCGGGCCGAACTAGCCCGCGCCGCGCTCGAAGCGGTCGTGCAACAGATCACGGACGTGGTCGAAGCTTTCGATGCCGAAGTGAGCGAGTCGCGCGAATTATTCGCCGACGGCGGCCCGACGCGCAGCGACGTATTGATGCAATTGCAAGCCGACGTCGCGGGGCGGCCCGTGTTGCGCGCGCGCGATGCCGAACTCTCGGCACTCGGCACCGCGCATTTGGCCGGCGTCGGCGCGGGCGTCTGGTCTTGGGAAGGGCTCGCGCACCTGCGCCGCCCGCGCGACGTTTTCGAACCAGCGCCGAGCGGAGCTGCTTGGCGCGCGCTGCGCGAGACGTGGAAGTCCGCGGTCGCGCGGGCGCGTTTCCGGCCGCAAAGTGCTTCGCCGATATTCGCTATCACTCACAGCGCCGTCTCGGCGTAGCAGCGGAAAGGAGTCGATCGTTATGGCAGCTACGAGCGCGCCCACAGCGGTAGAAGTTTCCACCAGTCGGCCTGCGGGGCGCGCCTGGTTACGGTTGATCGGCGGAACGCAAGGACCGCTCATCGGGCTCATCTTGCTCTGCATCGTCTTCGCGGTTTTAAGTCCCGTTTTTCTTTCTTTCCGTAACGGCCTCAACGTTATCGATCAGGTGACGGTGCTCGGCATCATCGCGATCGGCATGACGGCAGTTATCGTCATCGGCGGTATCGATCTTTCGGTCGGCTCGATTCTCGCGCTCTCGATGATGGCGATGGGCTGGCTCTCGAACGATAAGGGGCTTCCGTTTCCGCTCGCGATGCTGCTCGGCGTCGCCGTCGGCGCGGCGTGCGGCCTCGGGAACGGCTTGCTCATCACGCGTGCGAAATTACCGCCTTTCATCGCGACGCTCGCGATGATGACCGTCGCGCGCGGGCTCGCCAACATCATTACGAACGGCGAACAGATCGTCGGTTATCCCGATTGGTTCACCGCGCTCTCGACGCAGCGGCATCTCGGCTTCCTCTCGGCGACGGTCGCGCTCTTCGTTATCCTGCTAATCGTAAGCTACGTCATCTTGCAGTATCGCGTCGTGGGCCGTAATCTGTACGCGATCGGCGGTAGTCGCGAAGTCGCGCGGCTTGCCGGCATCCACGTCGACACGTTGACGACGATCGTGTACGTCGTCGCGGGCGTTCTTTCGGGAATCGCGGGCGTCGTGCTCGCGGCGCGGCTCGACTCTTCGCAACCGAGCGCCGGCCTCGGCTACGAACTCGATGCGATCGCGGCCGTCGTAATCGGCGGCGCGAGTTTGAGCGGCGGCATCGGCGGCATCGGCGGCACGGTCGTCGGCGTGCTCATCATCGGCGTCCTGCATAACGGGCTCAACCTCGTCGGCGTCTCGCCATTCATTCAACAGATCGTCGTCGGCGCGGTTATCGCGATCGCCGTCGCATTCGATAGTCTACGCCGCCGTTAATAACACTACGATAAGGAGATTCCATGTTCCACTCTAAAGCCGCAGCGGCCACGCTGCTCGCACTCGGGCTCGTCGCATCGGCCGGGCCGAGTGCGTTCGCAGAAGATAAGAAACCGGTCATCGGGCTCGCCGTCGCTAATCTTCAAGCGGATTTCTTCAACGAGATCAAACAATCGGTCGAAGCCGAAGGCAAGGCCAAGGGCGTCGAGGTGATCACGGTCGACGCGAAAGGCGATGCTGCGACGCAAGTCAGCCAAATTCAAGACCTCATCACGCGCGGCATTACGGCGCTGATCTACATTCCCGCAGGCGCGACGGCGGCGGGCGTTCCCGTGCGGGCCGCGCACGCCGCGCACATTCCCGTCATCGCCGTCGACCGCAATGCACCCGATGCTCCGGGCGACACGTTCATCGCAAGCGACAGCGTCGCAGGCGCCAAGACGCTCGGAACGTACGTGGCTAAAGTAACGAAGGGTAAAGCGAAGCTCGCCGTATTACAAGGTCAACTCGGAACGACCCCCGAGATCGATCGCACCAAAGGCTTCCAAGAAGCGCTCGATGCGAATCCGGGCATCGTCGTCGTCGCGAAACAAACGGCGGACTGGGCGCAAGACAAGGGCTTCGCCGTCGCGCAGGACATGCTCCAAAAAGATCCGACGATTAACGTTTTCTTCGGACACGCGGACGCAATGGCGCTCGGTGCGGCGCAAGCGGTTAAGGTTGCAAACCTCGATCACAAAGTGCTCATCGTGGGCTTCGACGGCGACGTCGCCGGGCTCAAAGCCGTGAAAGCGGGCTCGGTCGATGCGACGATGACGCAGCAGACGCAGTTCATGGGCCGCCTCGCCCTCGATTCTTCCATCAAACTCGCACAGCATCAAACGGTGCCGAAGCAGCAATTGCAAAAAGCGATGTTGACGACCAAAGACAACGTCGACGAATTCATCGCGAAACACCCGTAACGAAAGGAGCCGTCGTGCCGCTGGAACCGAATAGCGACGGCTTGTCGCTACGTGGAATCGGAAAACAGTTCGGCCCAATCCGCGTAATCGAGGGCATCGACCTCGACGTGCGGCCGGGTGAAGTCGTCGCGTTGCTCGGTGAGAACGGAGCGGGCAAATCGACCCTCTCCTCGATCATCGCGGGCGTCTTCGGGCCGAGCGAAGGTACGATGGCGTGGCACGGCGCGCCGTATGCGCCGGCGTCGCCGGGCGACGCGATATCGGCCGGCATCGGGTTGATCCATCAGGAAATGCGGCTGCTGCCGGATCTCTCGATCGCCGAAAACGTTTTCGTCGGCCGCTTACCGATGCGCGGCGGCCGCGTCGATCGTGCGGCGATGAACCGCCGCGCGGGCGAACAACTCAAACGGCTCGGCCTCGACGTACCGCCGACGCGCCTCGTCCGGACGCTACGCGTGGCGGCGCAGCAACAAGTCGAGATCGCGAAGGCGCTAACGCTCGAAGCGCGTTTGCTCATCCTCGACGAACCGACCGCGGCTCTCGGCGGCGATGAGACGGATCGGCTCTTCGCGCAAGTCGATCGTTTGCGGCGCGAAGGCGTTTCGTTTATCTACATCAGTCATCGCCTCGATGAAATCGCGCGGATCGCGGATCGCGTGCTCGTGCTGCGCGACGGGAAACTCGTCGCGCAGCACGACTCGGCGCAATTACCGGTAAAAGTGTTCGTCGAGGAAATGGTCGGACGTAGCGTCGATCGGATGTTTCCGGAGCGCGTGGAGCCGGCGCCGGACGTCGTGTTGGCGGTAGAGGGCGCGACTTCGGCCGAAGGTGCCTTTCGCGACATAACGTTTTCGGTGCGTGCGGGCGAAGTATTCGGTATCGCGGGCATCATCGGGGCGGGCCGCACGGAACTCGTCCGCGCGATTACGGGCGCGGATCCGTTACGATCGGGAACCGTCGCCGTGAACGGTCGCCGCATCTCGCTTTCGGGACCGAGCGATGCAATCGACGCCGGGCTCGTGCTCGTCCCCGAAGACCGCAAAGGGCAGGGTGTTTTGCTCGATCAAAGCGTCGCGGCGAACATCGCGCTCGGTAATTTCAACACGGTCGCGCCGCGCGGCTGGGTCGGCCGGAAAAACGTGCGCTCGTTTGCGGCCGCGGCGATCAAACGCCTGGGCGTTAAGGGCGCGCCGCCGCAACTCATTCGTTATCTCTCGGGCGGCAATCAACAGAAGGTCGTCATCGCGCGCTGGGTATCGCGGGCGCCGAAAGTGTTTATCCTCGACGAGCCGACGCGCGGCATCGATATCGGCGCGCGCGCCGCGATCTACGAAGTGATCGCCGGGCTTTCGCAAGCCGGCATGGCGGTCGTCGTCGTGAGTTCGGATCTCGAAGAAGTGCTCGGCCTCTCGCATCGCGTGATGGTGCTCAGCCGTGGCCGGCAAATGGGAATTCTCGAAGCCGACGCCGCGACGAATGTCGCCGTCATGGAGCTAGCAACGGCGTGAGTACGGATTTGTTTGCGCTCGACGGCCACGTCGCGTTCGTGACCGGTGCGGGGAGCGGCATCGGGCAGCGCTTGGCCGTCGGCTTCGCCGAAGCGGGGGCAACCGTCGCGTGTTTCGATCTGCCGGCGAGTGCCGGTATAGCCGAAACCGCACGGCGCATCGAAGCGGCGAACGGACGCGCGCTCGCGCTCGGCGGCGACGTGACGAACGAGGCCGATCTTGCGGCTGCGATCGCAGAAACGGAAGCCGCGCTCGGGCCGCTGACGCTCGCGCTCAATTGCGCCGGCATTGCGAACGCGACCGCCGCCGAAGACATGCCTCGCGCTCAGTGGCAACGCGTGCTCGATATCAACCTCACCGGCATATTTTTATCGTGTCAGGCCGAAGCGCGGGTGATGTTGTCGCGCAAACGCGGTTCCATCGTAAACATCGCCTCGATGTCGGGCTCGATCGTCAATCGCGGGCTGCTGCAAGCGCATTACAATGCATCCAAGGCGGGCGTCGTGCATCTTACCCGAAGCTTGGCGATGGAATGGAGCGATCGCGGTTTGCGCGTGAACGCGATCAGCCCCGGTTACACGGCGACCCCGATGAACACGCGGCCCGAAGTCGCAGAACAAGTGAAGCAGTTCGAGCGCGATACGCCGCTCGGCCGCATGGCGAGCGTCGACGAACTCGTCGGTCCGGCTATTTTTCTCAGCAGCGCGGCCGCGTCGTTCTGTACCGGCATCGATCTCATCGTCGACGGCGGATTCGTTTGCTGGTAAAGCACTAAGGTTGTGGCCCGAATCCACGAGTTACGTCTGACCGCACGTATCGCGCGGATGTATTACATCGAAGGCCTCAAACAGGCGGAGATCGCCGAGAGCCTTCACGTGTCGCAGACGACGATCTCGCGACTCATCCGCAAAGCGCGCGAGGACGATGTCGTGCGTATCACGATCAACGTTCCGAGCGGCACGTACCCCGAGCTCGAAGATGAATTGCGCCGGGCGTTCCCGCTCTGCGAAGTGATCGTTGCGGATTGCGGTGAGGATCGCGAAGAACAGATCTTGGCGCGCATCGGCGAAGCCGCGGCGCACTATGTCGAGACCACGCTCGAACGCGACGAGATCATCGGCATCTCTTCCTGGAGCGAATCGCTGCTGCGCATGGTCGACAACATCCATCCGATGAAGCCGCCTGCCGCAGAAAAGGTGGTGCAGATTCTCGGCGGCATGGGTAATCCGAGCGTGCAGGCGCACGCGACGAATCTCACGATGCGGTTAGCGAAACTTACGCGCGCGACGCCTCTTCTGCTTTCGGCGCAGGGCGTTGCGGCATCGGCAAAAGCCAGAAACGTGCTGGAAAGCGATCCGTTCGTGCGGGACACGATGAATCAGTTCGCGCGCACGACCATGGCGCTCATCGGGATCGGCGCGGTCGAGCCCTCGAAGCTGTTAGCCGACAGCGGCAATATCTTTACCGGTGCGGAATTGCGCGAACTCGGTAAGCTCGGTGCCGTCGGCGACATCTGTCTGCACTTCTTCGACAAGGACGGCGTTCCGATTCATTCGTCGTTCGAGGAGCGCGTTATCGGTATTTCGCTCGCTCAGTTGCGAGGCGTGCGGCGTGTCGTCGCCGTCGCGGGCGGCGAACGCAAAGTTGCGGCGCTCCTGGGATCCCTGCGCGGCGCGCTCATCGACGTGCTCGTGACCGATCGCTTTACGGCCGGCAAATTATTGAAAGCCGTTTAGTGCCGGATCGCTCGCGTATCTCTTACACAATCGAAACGCGCGCTGGAGAGGACGCTAGGGAGCATCAAGGAAGACGAATCTCGCTCGGTAAGGTTGCATGGCGTCGGCAATTGTGAAAGAGTCCGATTTTCCATAGGCTCGGGGGAGCGTACGCAGGGCGCCGAGCCGAGAGCACGGCTCAATTCATTGGAGACTTTCATGATACGCTCTTTGCCTGCGGCGGTTGTAGCCGTTGCTCTTTTGTCGGTTGGGAGCAGCGCGGACGCTGCGACCACGGCATGCGGCACCGTCGCCGCTTGCCTGATGGGAACGAACTCGGCGAGCGGACCGGGCGTCTCCGGCACCTCGGCGAGCGGCTTCGGCATAGCTGGAGTCTCGACGGCCGGTCACGGCGTCAATGGAGAATCGGTTTCGAGTTTCGGCGTCGTCGGCATCACGACGCAAAACGCGACGTCGACTTCCAACGCGCGAGCGGGGGTTCTCGGACAAGACCTCAGTACGAATAGAAATTACTTTAACAGCGGCGTGGCGGGCACGTCGTCCTACGGCTCGGGCGTTTACGGTTATTCGAAGAACACGACGGGCGTTCTCGGAAATTCGCCGAGCGTCGGCGTCTGCGGAAATAGCGACGTTAGCTACACGACTCCTAAGGGAAATCTATGTCAACTGTCGGGACCCGTAGGCGTCAGCGGTAACGCCGGAAAGGGTTGGGGCGTCTTCGCGTATTCTTCCGACACGATCGGGCTCGAGGCGCTTTCCGACAACGGAACCGGCGCCGGAATCGTAAATCTCGACGACGGCTCGCCGGCGCTCGTCGTTTCCGGCGGCAGAGCGGGCGGCAAGGCCACTGCCGGCGTTCCGCTCGTACAAGTCCAACACACGGGCGGCGGCGGGGCGTTGAATAAAACGGTCTTTACGATAGATCAAGTCGGCAACGTGAGCATCGGTGGAAAGCTGACGCAAAATGCTTCATCACTGTATCGAACCGTTACCGCGGCCGGAACCTCCCTTACATCCTACGGCGCTCGCGAGTCGCAACCGACGCTCGAAGATTTCGGCCAAGGGCGACTGAGTAACGGCAACGCCTACGTTCGTCTCGATGCAAGATTCGGAAGCGCGATCGAGCATCAGACGTCGTATATGGTCTTCATTACGCCGAACGGCAACAGCGGCGGACTCTTCGTATCGCACAAGACGGCGTCCGGCTTCGAAGTGCATGAAAATGGAATCGGACGTTCGACGCTCGACTTCGACTATAGAATCGTAGCGAAGCCCGCGGACGCCTCCGGAAGCAGGCTCGCCGAAGACCGTTCGCTAGAGAGAGCCTCGTATCAACTTCGCGTACCACATCTGGTTCACTAGCGAAGGACCGCCGTCTATGGAGAACGCGCGCAATGGAACGATCGTCCCGATTCGACGGAAAAGTCGTTGTCGTAACCGGTGCTAGCCGCGGCATCGGCGAGGGCATCGCGCGTCGCTTCGCGGCGGAAGGTGCGACCGTGGTCGTAAGTTCGAATGAGGAACGCGTTCACGCGGTCGCGGCCGATTTACGGGAAATGGGCGCGACCGCCGCTTCCCATATCGTCGACGTTACAGATATCTCGGCGGTCACCGCGTTTTACGACCGCGTCGCAAGCGATCACGGCGGCATCGACGTCTCGGTTCAAAATGCTGGTGTGATTACGATCAAGCCGCTTGCAGAACTTAGCGAACGCGAGTGGGATCTCGTTTTAGACGTAAACACGAAGGGCGTCTTCCTCTGTTGTCAGGCGGCGGCCAAGCACATGGTCGCTCGAGGATCGGGAAGACTGATCAACACCGCGTCCGGCCAAGCGCGGCAAGGCTTCGTCTACACGCCCCACTATGCGGCGAGTAAGTTCGGCGTCATCGGTATCACGCAGAGTCTCGCAAAAGAACTCGCGCCTTTCGGCATTACCGTCAACGCGTTTTGTCCCGGAATCATCGAGACCGATATGTGGGCGTACAACGATAGCGCTTGGGGAAAGTTGCTCGGCGATTACAAGCCGGGCGAACTGATGGCCGAATGGGTCCGCGGCATACCGATGAAACGCGCGGGTACCTCCGCGGACGTAGCGGGACTCGTCGCGTTCCTCGCATCGGAAGACGCGTCGTACATAACCGGCCAGACGATCAACGTGGACGGCGGATTGATCATGTCGTAAGGGCGTCAGCCGACGACGACGCGCAGATGCTCGCTCGCACGCCGAAGCGTCACTTGCATTCCATACGAAAAATCGATTCGGTCGTCTTCGATGCCGTCGCCGAAAACGACGCCGCCGTCGTTCATCTCGGAGGCGATGACTAGTTCGCTGCCGCTTGCGAGTAAGCCATCCGTAAGCGCGACCTCGTAGCCCGAACCGGGGAACGCTTCGCGCACGAAAAATGCGAGCCGGTCGGATGTGGGCGCCGGCAGCTCTTGGCTGAAATTGCGTTCGCGCGCGATCGAGCGCGCCCACCCGGTGCTACCGGTTCCGGTCGCGACGATGACACCGGATGACGATTGACTTTCCGTCACGCTACCCGACTGTAAGCGATAGCGCGCGGATTGATGGCTGCCGTGACCGACGAAGATTTCGTTGAGCGCGAGCAGCCGTTGACCGTCGTCGAAGGTCGCCTCGACCATCGTGCGTTCCACGACCCGCGCGGCTCCGGCAACGGCCGCTCTGAGAAGTTCCGCCGCGTCGCTCGGGCCGTGCGCGGCGAGCACGCCCTCGTACAGCCGCGTGTCGGGATTGATACCGATTACCTGTTGCCCGCTCAAGTATTTGGCGACGTTCGCGACGAGCCCGTCCTGTCCGACGGCGAGCACGACGTCGCCCTCTTCGAACACGAACCGGTTTAATTCCGAGCGATCGAGCTTGACGCTGCGCCAGCGCACGGGAATCCCGCGCAGTGCGAGTTCGAGGGCCGCTTCGAACCGGCGACCTCGCTCTTCGAGCGGAGCGAGGTCCCCTCCGTGCGTTTTTAGGAAGAAGCGCGCTTGTTCGCGCGTTCCGTGACGAGCGACGAGCGAGTCGAGTTCCGTCGCGCGCGTGACCACCACGACGCGCGGTATGGCCTGGGGCACGTCACGCCTGCAATTTCTTCGTGCCGGCTTCGACCAGATTTGCAAGCAGCGGGCCGAAAAGCTCGGGCGATATATTGAGGTGATCGATGCGTTCGATCTTACCGGCCAAGTCGCGCGCGGCGACTGCCGTGAGTATCGCGGCGGGCGTTGAGGCGTACGTCGCAAAGCGCTCGCGCTCTATCGCGGCCTTGGCACCGTCGACCACGGCGATCGCTTCGGCTTGCGCCGTGCCCGCGATGTGCGACCGCTCCGCATCTTGTTGGGCTAGGCGCCGTGAATTCTCGCTTTGCTGCTCGATGAGCAGCTCTTCGCGCTTCGCGAGTTCGATTCGATTTTGCAACTCGTTTTCGGCGATCGCGCGCTCTTTTTCGACGGCCAGCGCCCGCCGTTCGTAGGCGGCCTCATCCGCCTGCTGTTTGATTCGCTCGCGCACCGGAGCTTCGAGCGCTTTCTCGAGATCGGCCGACGGCTTAACGGACGAAACGCGTACGGACGTTATTTCGAGCCCCATCGTTTGTAAATCCGCGTCGGTCCGTAAACCGGCGGCGAGGCGTTCGCGAATCTGCGTTTGGCCGAGAGCGAGAATCACGCGAATCGGAGCGCG
Organism: uncultured bacterium; assembly: GCA_964244215.1. Classification (GTDB taxonomy): domain Bacteria; phylum Vulcanimicrobiota; class Vulcanimicrobiia; order Vulcanimicrobiales; family Vulcanimicrobiaceae; genus CAXTIY01. The sequence continues at coordinate 16,443 of CAXTIY010000003.1, read as the reverse complement.
CGAGACGTAATCCGATGCGAGCTGCTGACTCAGCTGCGATAACATCAGCGCGATCTTTTCGAACGGCATCTTAAGAGCGACGCCCGTTCGCGAATCGACCGTGAAATCGAAACGTTCCGCGACGCGTTCGGGATTAGCGAGTCGATACATCACGACTCCCGCAATCGTTACGTCTTGGAAATCCGCGGAACGCCCGTGAATGATGAGCGCGAGTTCGCGATCTTCGACGGGCACTTCTGCAATGCTGTCGCTCAACGGATAGAACCAAAAGGCGGCCGCGCGCTCGCTGCGCCGTAGAGCGCCGCCCCGATAGAGCAAGATATGCGCGTTCGCTTCCGCGCGCAGATGACGAATGAAGGGATAACTCGAAATATCGGCCATGGTTTACTTCCTAACTTCCGGTGCTGTTGCCGGTTCGAAACGATAGAGTGCGGCCGGCCGATGCGCTTGCGTGTCGCGGGTGCGGCCGGCCGGTGCGAGTTGTCCCGAGGCGAGCATGCGCCGGCGGAACGAGTCTTTGTTGAGCGTGCGCCCGAGCGCGATCTCATGGATGCGCTGCAGATCCAGGAGGGAGAATTCGGGCGGCAGCAATTCGTAGCCGATCGGCGCGTAATCGAGTTTGCCGCGAATGCGTTTGACGGCCGTTCCCACGATCGTCGCGTGATCGAAGGCCACGGATAAGGTTCGGCCGCCATCGTCGATTAGGGTCGCCGGGCCGCCGGTTTCGCCCGGCCACGCTACCTCGATACGAGCGAACGCTACGTTCTCGCGCGTGATCTTCGCAAACGTTGCCGGCGGTACGAGGGCGTAGTAGGCGACGCTGACGATTCGCGTTCGTGGGTCGCGTTTGGGCGCTCCAAACGTATAGAGTTGCTCGAGGTACACCCGGGTGACGCCGGCCTTTTCGTAGAGCACCCGTGCGGCACTCGCGTCGAGCGATTCCGTCATGCGCAGGAACCCGCCCGGTAAGGCCGACCGCCCGCGCTGCGGATGTTCGGTTCGGCGAACGAGTACCGTTGCGAGCGCTTCGTTACGAATTCCGACGAGTACGACATCGACGGCGATCGACGGGCGCTCGAAGTGCGCCGGGTCATAGTCCGCTAGAAATTGCCGCTCGTCATCTTGCATCGCCCACTCCTTATCTGCGATCAGCATATATCTATAGTGTATTTAAGTCAAGTCAAAGTGGATCGATTTCCGATTCCTAGGCATGGACCGGACGCCGACAATGCATTCGAAGCATTCACTCGACGAGAGCGCGGAACGTTTCGCACGTTCTCGCGCGACAATCAGGTAAAACATCGGCCATTGCGACGCAACGGCACCGCGAATTGTGCTTGGCGTTTCGCGCTAGCTGCTCGTGGTTAACCGATGTTCGGAGTGCTGTTGGACAATTGCTCGATCTGACCACAATGCGTTATCGGTGCGGCTAGGGCTGCCGCCGTAGACGAGTGCCGACCAAAGGCAACCATCGACGTCGACGGTCGCGCCGTCGGGGATTCCCGCCCGTCCCTCGGTCGAGGCCCACGCGCGTCGCAGGCTGACGGTCCCGAGCTCGAGATCGTGCGTGACTCACGTCTTATCCGAGCCGATAGCGAGACCGCCGTCGACGCGCAGATGCGCTCCGGTTACATACGAGGCTTGGTCGCTTGCAAGAAATACGGCCGCCGACCCAACGTCCGACGGATGCCCGACGCGCCCGAGGGAGATCGTGGCAATAACCCCTTCACGCCGTGGTAGATATGTCAAGCCGGTGACAGGGGTGTTCGCGTACGGTTCGCCCGTGGCTCGGGCGGTCGTGCGCGGTTCGACCGTATGTCGTTCCGCCGCTCGAGCGCGCCGAACGCGCGAACGTCGAAAGAGCCACGGAAAACGGAGTCGCAACGCAAAAACGGTAAGTCGTTTAACAACTTACCGTTTCATTCGCACTGCGTTTAGTTAAAGCGTTATGCTTTTGCGCCGCTCAATTCGCTCGCGCCATGTTCGAGGAGCTTCCCGAGTTCCGCGACCTCGTTGCCCTTTTCACCCGCGTCTTTCGCATGTTTCGCGGTTGCTTGACCGAGCTTCGCCAGTAATTTGCCAACTCTTTCGCCCGATATTTCGTCTTTGCTGAGTTCGTCGTGCAAATGACCGAGATCGGTTACGATCGTTTTAAAACCCGCTCCCTCGAAGCCGCTGAGCTCCGTCTGCCAAGATTCGATGCTATGACGGGCCGCTGTGAGGCCCATGCTCGTTACTCCGTCTTTAAGGTGCTTGATCGTGGTTGTTAGCCGTTCCAATGTATTGCTTCTCCGATGCAAGTGCCGAAATGAGATCCGGTCGGGTGTTACCCACAAAACTCCCTGTCCAGCGCCTCGGTGCGAGCGGTATTGTGCGGCCGTGCGACGCCGCTGCGAGGCTGCTGCGACGATACGTTACAGCAGCGGCGCCAAATCGAAGCGATTCTTGGCGTCGAGCAAAGGCGCCCAAAGATCACCCGTGCTCGCGAGCCGTGCGCGCACGTTATCGAGCCGAAAATCCGCGATCGCGATGCCGAGCTCGATCTCGTTCCACGTTACCGGCGTCGAGACGCTCGCGCGCGGCGTCGGGCGCACGGAGTAGATCGAAGCGAGCGTGCGGCCCCAGGCGTTTTGATTGTAATCGACGAGCACGCGGTTTTTCGGCCGCTTCGCGATCTTGTATTCCGCCGTGAGGATACTCGGATGCCGCGCCGCCGCTGCGAACGCGAACGCCTTCGCGAACCGCCACACGTCGTGCTGTATCGGTCCGCGCACGATCGGAACATAAACGTGAATCCCGTTCGAGCCCGACGTCTTCGCGTATGCGGGCAAACCGATTTCGTCGAGCGCCGCATGCAAGGCGAGCGCGGCCTCACGCACGATTTCGAACGATGTCGCGCCGTTTTCCGCATCTTTGACCGGATCGAGATCGAAGTGCAGATAGTCGGGCCGGCCGACGTCGTCGCAGCGCGCGTACCACTGATTGAGATCGATGCAGCCGAGGTTGATAACCCACAAGAGCGCGGCTAAATCGTCGATAATCGGAAAGGCGATAACGCTCCCGGAGCCGTGCTCGATCGAGCATTTCTCAAGCCACGCCGGTGCCCCGGGCGGCGTCCGTTTCATGAAGAAGAAGTCGCCCGCCGCGCCGTGCGGATAGCGTTTCATCACCATCGCTCGATCTTTCAGGTGCGGCAGCAGCAGCGGCGCGACGTCGGCGTAATATTGCAGCAAGTCGCGTTTGGTCAGGTTCGCCTCGGCGAAGAAGACCTTGTCCAAGTGCGTCAGACCGACGCGCCGCTCGCCGATGGCGAGCGTGGTCGCATCGGTGTCGACCGGAATCGTGACGGCAGGAGCTCCGGCTTTACTCGGCATTTTACATTCTTTTACTCCACGAGGTACGCCGTCAACCGCGGGCACGAGCGGCCGAGCTGCGGCGAGCAGCGAATGACGGCGCGCATGCTTGTCGTCACGACCTTCAACGCTAACGGCATTCGGGCAGCGGCCCGACGCGGCTTCTTCACCTGGTTACGCGAGACGTCGCCGGACGTGCTCTGCATTCAAGAGACGAAAGCGCAGGAGCACCAGCTGCCTCCCGAAGCGCTCGATCTCGAAATGTACCATGTTTCCGCATTCGCCGATGCGCAGAAGAAGGGCTATAGCGGCGTCGCGATTTATGCGAAGCGGGCGCCGGACCGTATCGTTCGCGGGCTCGGCATGCCCGATATGGACGCCGAAGGACGCTTCGTGCGCTTCGACTGGGGCGATTTTTCGATCGCATCGCTCTACGTGCCGTCGGGGACGAGGGGCGACTTGCGCCAGGGCGTCAAGGACAGCTTTCTCGAGCGGTTCCTCGCACTGCTCGCCGATTTGCGCCACGATGGGCGGCGGTACATCATCTGCGGCGATTACAACATCGCCCACAAGGATATCGACACCTACGATCCGGTGCGCAACGCCGGCATCACGGGTTTCTTACCGCACGAGCGCGCGTGGATGGACGCAGCTATCGAGGACGTCGGCTGGACCGATGCCTTTCGCGAAGTCGATCGGGACCCGAAGCGCTTCACGTGGTGGTCGAACTTTCCGGGGGACTTTGCGAAAGATCGCGGCTGGCGAATCGATTACCAGCTCGTCACACCGGACATCGCGCCGTTCATACGACGCGCGCGGATCGAGCGCGACATCCGGTTTTCCGATCACGCTCCGCTCACGATCGAGTACGATCTTTCGCTCCCGGCGTGAATTCGCTCACAGGAATCGGTTATGAGGCCGGGCGCGCGGAAATAGACAACTATGAGCGCGCCGTTCCAGCTCGGTACCATCGGCCTCTGGCTTGCCGTCAGCGACCCGCAGGCCAGCGCCGACTGGTACGTCGCTAGTCTCGGGATGAGCGAAGCCTTCGAATTCGATTCCGGCTGCGAAGCCCCCGGCTCTCCACACCTCGCCGTTTGGTTGCACGATCCCGATGAATACCGGCTCGAGCTTTCCGTACAGAACGGTGCCGAACAAACGTGAAGCGTCTAGCTCCCGAGCCGTGTCCCATATCTCATAAGCACTCGAATTCCGGACAAACAAAAATGACACTAGGTAAGATGTCCCACAAACCGATCTCGGCAGCGCTCGTCGCGACGCTGACATTTGGCGTATCGGGTAGTATCGCAGCGGCGGCTCCGTTGCCGAGCTACGCTTCTTCCGACGAGTCGATCAAGGGCACGATCTCCTCGGTCTCCGGCAAGTATACGATTACCGTCCGCGACGATAATGGCTATATCGACAAGGTCACGCTCCACGACGGAACGGTCATCAATCCGACCGGTCTCACGCTAGCGGCGGGCCAAACGGTCACGATCCGGGGCAGAAACGCCGGCTCTTCGTTCAGCGCCAACGAGATCGATACGCCCTACGAATCACACGGCGACGGCGTTTCGTACGCCTATGGGTTCCCGGATAATTACGGCGGGCCGTATTGGCCGGCGGTCTACCCCTACGGTAACGCTTACGGTTACGGTGGTTATGGCTATCCGTACTACGGCGGCGTAAGTTTGTACTTTGGTTCTTACGGCCACGGTTATTACGGCGGCCACGGTTATTACGGCGGCCACGGCTACTATGGCGGCCACGGTTACTACGGCGGCCACGGCTACTCCGGCGGCCACGGCTACTCCAGCGGTCGCAGCTACCCAACCGGTCAAGGTTTCAACGGCCACACCACATTCGGCTCGAGCGGCCGCGGCGGCGGATTCAGCCACGGCGGCTCGGGCGGCGGCGGCTTGAGTCATGGCGGCGGGGGCGGTCACTCGCATCGCTAAGGCGTGCGCTCGACCGCGCGCCGCTCGGCACTACTTCGAGTACAAGTAATTCTTCACGGCGGGGCTATCGACGTTATCTTTGGTGATGATGGCTTCGCCCGTGCCGTAGTGCTTCTCGAGGTCGTGCTTGCCTTTTAAGTACTCGATGCCGTAGCGAACGCCGAGTTCGCCGATATGGTACGGATCCTGGGCGACGAGCGCGGTGATCGTACCCGCTTTCACGGCCTCGATCTGCGTCGGCTCCGCATCGAATTCGACGAGCTTGAGTTTACCCGATACGCCGAGTTCGCGTGCCGCAGCCGTTACGCCGCCACCCGTTACGACGTTGGTCGCGAAGACGCCGGCGAGATCGTGGTGCGCCGCAACGAGGCCCTTGGTAACGGAGTTCGCTCGGGTCTGATCGTCGCCCGTAAACGTGACGCCGAGGCTTTTGACGTCGGGCGTCTTGGATAGCTGTTTGTTAAAGCCCTCGACGCGTTCGTCGGTCGTACTGACGCCGGGCGAAATGCTGACGACCGCGACGTCGCCCTTCTTGCCGATCGCTGCGGCTAGAGCGTCGGCGACCTTGGCGCCACCGGCAACGTTGTCGGATGAAATCGTCGTGACGGCGATCGACGGATCGCCGAGCGTCGTGTCGACTAAGATAACGGGAATGTGCGCCGCGACCGCACGTGCGATGGGAGCTTGCAGGGCGACTTTATCGGTCGGGGCGATGAGGATGAGATCGGGCTTTTGCGCAATCGCCGCGTTAAGATACGGCAATTGCGTCGAGGGACTGAAGGCGGCGGGCGAGCCGCTAAACTGCACCGTCGCGCCTTCTTTGGCGGCCTCTGCCTGGGCGCCGTGATTCATCGTGATGTAAAACGCGTCGGACGCTATCCCCGCGATCAATACAATCTTGTAGGGTGTCGCGGCTTTGGCTATTGGAACGGTGCGGGGAACGGTAACGAGGCTTAGGGTTGTTACCGGAACGAGGGCGGCTGCGACGAGCAATCGCTTGAGCATGACGAATCTCCTTACGTGACGCGACGACGGCGAATTTGGTCGAAGAGAACGGCGACGATGATGATCGCGCCGACGACGACATCTTGCCAAAACGACGAGATGCCTTGAATCGTGAAACCGTAGCGCAATACCGTCGGAATGAAGGCGCCGATTACGGTTCCGAGGATAGAGCCCGTTCCGCCGAACAAGCTCGTGCCGCCGATGACGACGGCCGCAATTGCGCTCAGATTATCGAGACTATGTCCCTGAATATCCGTGGAATGAAAGCGCGCGAGATCGAGTACGCCCGCGAGGCCCGACATGAAACCGGCGAACGCGTAGACCAGTACGAGATGATTGTTTACCGGTACGCCTGCGAGACGCGAGCCCTCGAGGTTGCTGCCGACGGCGAACGTGCGGCGCCCGAATACCGTACGCGTCAAAACGACATGCGCGATCAGCGCGACGATCGCCGCGATGAAGACGAGCGTCGGTAGTCCGAAGATAAGGTTACCGTTGCCGAGCGTATCCGCAAAGGATTGCGGTATCGGTGGGATGGCACTCTGGCCCGCCGCACCGCTCGAGCTCAGGAGATCGCCGAGGCCGTTTGCGATGCTGAAGACGCCGAGCGTTACGATGAAGGCCGGCATCTTGAGCCGCGTCACGAGCGTTCCGTTGATGAAGCCGCCGATAAGCCCGACGCCGAGCGCGGCCGCAATGCCGAGCGGTATGGCGGTCGCGGCGTTCGGCGAGTGGCCGCCGGCGACGAGCGCGGGAGGGCCGCCCGCTTGCGCGATCACCCATGAGGCGACGACGCCCGAAAGCATGAGCAGCGTACCGACGGAGAGATCGATGCCCGCCGTGATGATCACAAACGTTTCGCCGATCGCGAGCAACAGATTTTCGGCCGTATCCCAGGCGATGTTGACGAAGTTCGAACGATCGAAAAACGCGTGGTTGGGACTGATGAGGCTGAAGAATGCGACGAGTCCGATTAAAACGAGAAAGATGTAGAGATTCGTCGATCGGTCGAACAGCGCGAAGCGAGATCCGCTGCGAGGGACGGGAGACGCCTCGCTCACCGGTCCTCCCGCTCGAGCCGTGCGACGCTTTCGACCGAAGCGCCCGTCATAAAGGCGACGACGTCCGTCATCGATGAGTCGGCTGTGCGCATCTGCCGGACGGTGCGGCCGAGGCGCAAGATCGTAATGCGGTCGGCGACTTCGAACACTTCGGGCATGCTATGGCTGATCATGATGACGGCGACGCCGCTCGCCTTGATGCGCGTGATGACTTGCAGCACCATCGCCGATTCGCGTACGCCGAGCGCGGCCGTCGGCTCGTCCATGATGACGATCCGCTTTCCCCACGCCGTTGCACGCGCGACGGCGATCGCTTGACGTTGACCGCCGGAAAGCGTGAAGACCGGTTGACGCACGGAAGACAAACCAATTTGTAACGAATCCATTTCCTCACGCGCCCGCTCGCGCATGAAACGATCATCGAGAAACCCGAGCCGGCCGAGCGGGCCTTTGACGCGCGCCTCGCGTCCGAGGAAGAGGTTCGAGGCGACGTCGAGTGCCGGCGCGAGCGCGAGGTCTTGATAGACCGTTTCGATGCCGTGATCGCGGGCGTCTTGCGGCGAGGTGAGGTGCACGGGCTCGCCGTCGAGCAACAGTTCGCCGCCGTCGGCAGCAAGCGCGCCCGAGAGTATCTTAATCAGGGTCGATTTGCCCGCGCCGTTATCGCCGACGATCGCCGAAACTTCGCCCGCGTTAACGGTAAAATCGGCTCCACGCAAAGCATCGACGCGGCCGAAGCTACGCGTTATACCGCGTGCTTCCAGGAGCGGTGGTCCCGCGACGGTCAACGGCAGTGCCTCGTTCGAACGTGGTACATTCCTTCGTGTAATGATGTGACCGAATGGAACTTCCTGTTCGATTATCGTCCGGCTTACGTGCCGCGCTTTTGATGTTGCCAGGTAAGGTCACGCGGTACATGAACCCGGCGCGTATGGTTCGTCCGGGCTTAGCGCTCGTCGTTGCCGTTCTGTTCTGTACCGGCTCGCGGAGTGCCGCATTCGCCGAGCCTGCACCGGCGGCCGCCACGAGCGCATCTCCCGACTCGTGTGCCTCGGCCGTTCCGGAGCTGCCGCGCGATCTTCCGACGGCGTTCGCTTACGACCTCGACTCGCCCACGATCTTGCGCTTCATCGCCTCACTCGCTGCCGTTGCGCCGAAAGACCGCAAAAGCGTTTTCGAAAGCGCGGTCGCAGCCGCTCCGTCCGCGCCGCAGCGGGATGTCGCAGCGGCCGAATCGGCCGTCTGCCCGACCCTCGACGAAATCTACGGGGCGGCGCGAGTGTCCTATCTCCTCGTCAATGGGTGGCAGCTCAAAGAGTTCGACGATGCGAAACGATTCGATGTTTTTTCTTCGGTCGTTTCCACGGCGATTACGGCGCTCGCAATGGGCGATCGGTTATCGCCGGAACGACGGCAGAACGCACTTCTGCCGTTTGCCCGCGCGCTTGCCGAGGCGGTACCGTCGCCGACCCCGTCCGCGACCGGTGCTTGCGCGCAGCCCGACTCATTCGCGCGCACGCGGCACGTCGTCGAGCCGGTGTATCCGCCGATGGCCGTGTCGGGAGCCATAGGAGGTGCGGTCGTCATCAAAGTTATGTTAACCGAGACGGGCGACGTACGCTACGTGCGAGTTCTTCGGGATACGCTCAACCCTGGCCCGGGCGGCGACGATGTTATCAAAGCGTCACTTTATTCCGCCGCCGCAACGACTTACTGGCCGGGTATCGAGCATTGCCGACCCGCTTCCGGCGCGTACTTATTCGAAGCGGATTTTCATCGCAAATAATCTCGCCCGCTATTCGCAGATTAAGCGATTGCGGCACTCGCGATATGTAGAGCCGCCGCGGTATCCGCCCGAACGCTCCGGCAAAGCTCCGCATCCTCCGAGATGGAATGGCCGTACGAGGGAACCATCTCGCGAATTTTCTCCGTCCAGGCGGGAAGCCGGGCTTTAAACGCTTTTTCCAACACGCCGAGCATGATGCTGACCGAAGTCGACGCGCCGGGCGAGGCCCCGAGTACCGCCGCGAGCGAACCGTCCGCCGCCGTGATGACCTCCGTGCCGAATTGCAGTTTTCCCATGCTCTTGGCATCGGGCATGATGACTTGTACGCGTTGCCCCGCGACTTCGAGCCGCCAATCCGAAGGCTTCGCGTTCGGGAAGAACTCTTTGAGTGCCTCAAAGCGTCCGTTGGGCGATTCGAGTACTTGGCTTACGAGATATTTCGTGAGATCGAAATTATCGCGACCGACGGCGAGCAACGGTAGGGCATTATCCGGCCGTATCGACGTAAAGAGATCGGCGAGCGAACCGCTCTTGAGAAATTTGGTCGAGAATCCCGCATACGGGCCGAATAAGAGCGACTTCTTTCCATCGACGACACGTGAGTCGAGATGCGGCACGGACATCGGCGGCGCGCCGACCGACGCTTTGCCGTAGACCTTCGCCTGATGCCGTTCGGCGAGTTCGGGATCGTCGCATCGCAGCCACAAGCCGCTCACCGGGAAGCCCGCGAAGCCTTTGCCCTCCGCGATGCCGGACTTCTGCAGCAGCGGCAGCGCACCGCCGCCCGCGCCGAGGAAGACGAATTTCGTAGATACGAATTTCTTCGCGCCGGTCGTCTCGTCGGTCACCGTGAGATTCCAAAGTCCATCCGCTTTGATTAGCCCCGTAACGCGATGCCGATACGAGACCGTGAACCCGGATTGCCGCTCGAGATTCGCGAGCAACGCTCGCGTCAGCGCGCCGAAGTCGACGTCGGTTCCGGTGAGATCGCGCGTTGCGGCGACGCGTTCGCCCGGGTCGCGGCCTTCCATCACGAGCGGCATCCACGCCTCGAGTACGCTCGGATCCTCCGTATATTCCATCTCGCTGAAGCAATGGTGAGCGCTCATGGCATCGTAGCGGCGTTTGAGAAACGCGACGTTCGATTCGCCGCGCACGAAGCTTACGTGAGCGACCGGATGAATAAACGAATCCGGCGACTCGATCGCGCCCGAGCGAACGAGATACGACCAGAACTGTCGCGAGAGATCGAATTCGGTATTGACTTTAAGAGCGCGCGAGATATCGACCGACCCGTCGGCCTTATCGTTCGTATAATTTAATTCGCAAAGCGCGGCGTGACCCGTGCCCGCGTTGTTCCAGGCGTTGGAACTTTCCAAGGCCGACGCATCGAGCGATTCGATGATCGCGATCCGATAGGCCGGATTTAGTTCCTTGAGCATCGTTGCGAACGTCGCACTCATGATGCCCGCGCCGACCAAGACGACGTCGAGCGGGGCCGGTTTCATTTCCACAGGGAGCACTTCAGCATGAGGGTCATTTCTCCCTAAGGAGAGGCTCGAAACGTGACGCGATTCGGGGCCGCCGCCCTATCGCGCAAGAAAAGCGTCGCGGAACGCGTCCCAGGCGTTTGCCGCAATGGCGGCTCTCGAGTCGGCCATCAGTTGGGCGAACAGCGCGAGATTATGATACGAAACCAGCCGCGGGCCGAGCATTTCCTCGGCGCGGAAGAGATGCGAGATGTAGCCCCGCGTATACTTCGCACAGACGGTACACGTGCAACTCTCGTCGAGCGGACGCTCGTCGCGCGCGAAGACGGCGTTACGGATATTGAGATCGCCGTGCCGGCCGAGCGCGCGTCCGTTCCGTCCGCAGCGCGTCGGATAGACGCAATCGAACATGTCGATGCCGCCGTCGATGCCGGCGATCAAGTCCGTTACCGTACCGACACCCATTAGATAGCGCGGCTTCGCTTCGGGTAAGAGTGCCGCCGTAAAGCGCGTCATACGATGCAAATCGGCGCGCGATTCGCCGACCGAAAGTCCGCCGATGGCATAGCCCGGTAAATCGAGAGCGACGATCTCGCGGGCGCTCCGCTCGCGGGCTCGTTCGTCGAGACCGCCTTGCACGATGCCGAAGAGTTGCGTCTCCGCGCGCGAGCGCGCCGCCTGACAACGCTGCGCCCAAAGCGTCGTGCGCCGAACGGCTTCCGCCATTTCTTCCTCACTCGCCGGCAGCTTCACGCAGACGTCGAGCGCCATCGCGATATCGACGCCGAGCGCCTCCTGAAACGCGACTACGTTTTCGGGCGTGAACTCGTGCGCGCTGCCGTCGAGATGCGAACGAAAGCGCACGCCCGCGTCGGATAGTTCGCGGCGCGACTCGAGCGAGAAGACTTGGAAGCCGCCGCTATCGGTGAGAATGTTGCGGTCCCAACGCATGAAGGCGTGCAAGCCGCCGAGTGTCTGGATCGTCTCGCGGCCCGGGCGTAACCAAAGATGATAGGTATTCGCGAGAATGATGCGCGCATCGAATTCGCGCAAGTCTTCCGGCGTTAAGCCTTTGACCGTCGCCGCCGTTCCGACCGGCATGAACGCGGGCGTTTCTACGGCGCCGTGCGCGAGTGTGAGCGTACCGCGCCGCGCCGCGCCGCTGGTCGCGTGCAGAGTGAAGATACCGGGGCCGGCCGAGCTCACGGGCCGCGCAGTATGTCGCGTGCGGCTATATAATCGGCCGGCGGCGGCGCTTCGAAGGCGAGGCGGTCGCCCGTCACCGGATGTGGAAAAGCGAGCCGCCACGCGTGAAGCGCTTGGCCCGGCAGATCGAACCGCGTATCGACTTTGCCGTACACGGGGTCGTTCACGATCGGATGTCCGAACGCGTTCATGTGCACGCGTATCTGGTGCGTGCGGCCTGTGTCTAATACGAAGATGAGTTCCGCTGCGTCGCGGAAGCGCTCGCGCACTTCGTAGTGCGTTACCGCGGGCTTGCCGTCGCCGCGCAACGCGTATTTTAGGCGATTATGCAGATCGCGCCCGAGCGCGCCGTCGATCGTACCCTTGGGATGTTCCGGATTCCCCACGACGAGCCCGAGATACGTGCGCTCGATCGCGCGCCGCATCATCGCTTTGCCGAGCGCGGTAAGCGCCGCGGGCGTTTTCGCGACAACGAGCAGTCCCGACGTATCGCGATCGAGCCGATGCACGAGGCCGGCGCGCAGCGGGTCGCCCGGCAATTGCGAGGTGTGCGCGAGCAACGCGTTGACGAGCGTTCCGGTGCGCGCGCCGTGCGCCGGATGCGTCACCATGCCTGCGAGTTTATCGACTACGAGCAACGCGTCGTCTTCGTAGAGAAGCTCTAGCGCGATTTCTTCAGGTTGCGCTTCGAGTTCCGGCCGCACGGCGATTTCATATTGGAGCACATCGCCCTCGGCGACGGGTAATGCGGGTTTCGGTACGGTACCGTTGATTCGGACGTTGCCCGCGCGAATGGCGTCCGCAACTTGTCCGCGCGAGGCTCCGGAGACGCGTGCGATCGCGACGTCGCAACGCGAGCCCGCTTCGCCCGCCTCGACGACGTGGCGCACGACGGACGGCGTCACGCGCGCCGCGACGATTCTAGCTTCGACGTAGCGCGGTCGCGTTGCAACGACGACAGCAGCAGCAGGACGACGCCGACCGTAATGCACGAATCCGCGACGTTAAAAACGGGCCACCAATGCAGATCGATGAAATCGACGACGTAGCCGTAGTGAAAGCGGTCGACGATGTTGCCGATCGCACCGCCCGCAATCGCGCCGAAGGCGATTCGCACGAGCCCCGACTGCGCCGCTTGCTCGCGAAATGCGAACCAGAAAACGGCGAGTACCGCGAGCGCCATCCCCACGAGAATCCACGGATTGCTGCCGAAGAGCCCGAACGCGCCCGCGTGATTCTGCACGTACGTCCAATAGAGCAGATGCGGAACGACGATCCGGCTTTCGCCGCTTGCAAAACCGGCGACGACGAGATGCTTCGTATATTGATCGAGCCCGAAGACGACGATCGCGGCGAGCCAGAAGCGGAACATTAAAGACTTGGGGGCTTCACGTATTGATAGAAGAAGCCCGCGATACGGGTGAATTGATCCGTCGCGACGATGATACCGGTCGCGACGAGAATCGCTCCCGACGTCGCTTCGATGACGGGCAAATAGCGCTTGATGCGATTGAGCGCGCCGAGCGATTGCGTTATGGCGGCGGCGGTGATGAGGAACGGAATCGCGAGCCCCATCGAATAGACGAATAATAAAAACGTCGCTTGCGGCAACTTCTCTTGCGACGCGAGCAGAATAATCGCCGAGAGAATTGGTCCGATGCACGGCGACCAGCCGGCAGCGAAGCCGAGGCCGACCAGAAACGAAACCCACAGCGACTGCTTGCGTGGCTTCGCATGCACGCGCTTATCCATCATCAACGCCGGAATTTTGAGCACGCCCATCATCTGCAGGCCGAGCACGACGATGATGATGCCGCCGAAAATCTCAACTAAGCGCTTATTGTTCGCAAAAACGCCGCCGATCGCGCTCGCCGACAGACCGATCGCAACGAAGATCACGGTAAACCCGGCGACGAAGGCGAGTGCGTGCGCGAAGACGCGGGCCTTTGCTTCCGAACTCGATTCGCTCTTGAGATCCTCGAGGCTCGTGCCCGTCAGGAACGAGAGGTATGACGGAACGAGCGGCAAGACGCAGGGCGAGACGAAGGAGACGAGTCCGGCCAGAAACGCCGTCGCGACGTTGAGTTGGTGCACCCGTCATTCTACGACGGTCTCACTCGAGAGCCTGGTCTCGCAACAAGAGAGCCGGCTCGCACCGTGCGAGGAGGCGAACGAGCGAAGTGCGGGCCGGAGCGAGGGTGCGGGCCCCGCACCGCGGCGAGCGATATCGCCGCGTAATCCGTAGCATCTAATTACGCTCGTCATGCTCCTCGACGAAGCATCACCGATACGCTGGAGTCACGGTTAAATAACGTCAATCGTCCGCAACATCGCGGTGCCTGCGGCGCTGCCCAGATGCCGGCCGGCATATCGGTCGAGCGGAGATTGCGGTGCGGGCTGCGGGCTGCTTTTCCGAGCGAGGGTGGGCTCCGGTTGCGCCGAACGAGGGCGCCTCGTGATGTTCTCGTGACTATCGGCCAACTCACCGGGAGCGCTCGACTCGAGCGATCGCGCGGCTATCGGCCCTCCGGCGCCTAGATGCCCGTGCGACACTGGTTCAGCTATCCCAATATCGACCCCGTCGCCTTTCGCCTCGGCCCGCTCGCCGTTCACTGGTACGGCCTCTCGTACCTGATCGGATTCGTCGCGGTCGGGGCTTGGATGACGCGGCCGGCCGGGCGCCGGCGGCTCGGTCTGAGTTTCGACGGCGTGCAAGACTTTCTCGTCTACGCACTCGTGGGCGTCCTGATCGGCGGCCGCGCGTTCTTCGTAATCGCCGATATCGTGACCAAGCACGATGCGGCGTTGTACTTCGGCGATATGCCGCGCAGCCTGATCAACGTCATCGCCGTTTGGAACGGCGGCATGGGCTTTTTCGGTGGCCTGATCGGCGTGATCGTCGCGGTCGCGCTTTTCGTACGCAAACATCCTTGGCTCACATTCGGCGTTCTCGCAGACGAAGTCGTCGTGCTGCTGCCGGTCGGCCTCGCGCTCACGCGCATCGTGAACTTCATCAACGACGAACTCGTCGGCAACGTGTGCGCGCCGGATCGGCCGTGGTGCATGAAGTTCCCAAGTGCCGACGGTTACCGCTATCCGTCGCAAATCTTCGAGGCGCTGCTGGATATCGCGGTGCTCCCGATCGTGTATTTCGTCTATCGCCGGCGGCCGCCGGACGGGGTCGTCGCGTGGACGTGGTTTACGTGTTACGGCGTCACGCGATCGCTTGCGGAGATTTGGCGTCAGACCGATCTCGCCGTCGGTCCGTTCACGGGCGGCCAATTACTCGCCTTACCGATGATCGCAATCGGGATCGGACTCGTGCTCTTCGCGGTGCGCCGTAACCGTCGTACCGACGTTGCGGCGCCGCTCGCCGCGCGCGCGAACGCGTCGGCCGTCTAGCTCGCCAATAGGAAAGCGCGATTGCTTGCAGGAACGACTTCCGCTAATGAATACCGCGGTCGGCGCCCGTTCGGACGGCGCACCGAATTCGCTCTTACAACGTATCGCATCGCTGCGCGCGAAGATCGCCGATAGCGCGCGACGATCCGGCCGCGACCCGGCCGATATCACGCTCGTCGGTGTGACGAAGAAGCAATTGCGCGAGGCCGTGATCGAGGCACTCGCGGCCGGGCTTACCGACGTTGCGGAAAATTACGCGCAAGAAGCGCGCGACAAGTACGCGGATCTGCCGCCGGCGCGCAAACATTTTATCGGCCACATTCAAACGAATAAAGCGAAAGCCATCGTCGCGACGTTCGACGTCGTTCAATCGATCGATCGGCTCGACGCGGGCCGGGCGATCGCAAAGGCGGCGCGCGCCGCGAACAAGCGCGTCGAAACGCTCGTGCAAGTCAACATTTCACCGACCGACCGATTCGGTATCGCACCGGACGACGCGGCGGCACTGGCCACGCGGCTGCGGGAAGACGAAGGCTTGGTCGTCGACGGCGTGATGGCGATCGGCCCGGATACGGAAAATCGCGCGGAGATCGCCCGTGCGTTCGCTAAAGCTGCAGAAACGTTTGCAGCCGTAGGCGGCTCGACGCTTTCGCTCGGTATGTCCGGCGATTGGGAAGAGGCGATCGGCTGTGGATCGACGATGCTTCGCATCGGGACCGCTATCTTTGGGGAGCGCGAATGAACGACGAACTTGCAGACCCACGTCCCGGCAATAAGAACTTCCTCCACAAGCTCGGCTCTATCTTCGCCATACACGAAGAAGAAGACGAGCATGGTGAGTATGCCGAGGACGAACCCGTCCAACCCAAACGCAATGTCGTGCCCTTCTCGGCGCGCGAGCCTCGGAGATCCGGCGTGGGCGAAGTTAGTCTCTTTGCGCCGCGGGCCTTCGCCGACGTTACCGAGATTGCCGATGCGTTGCGCGCGCGGCAGGTCGTCATCGTCAACTTACAGGGCGTCGATCGCGGGCTGCTGCAACGCGTCGTCGACTTTACGAGCGGTGTCGCGTATACGCTCGACGGTAAAATTCAGAAGCTCGCAGATGCGATGTATCTCGTCGTTCCACCGGGAACGCCCGTCAATTCGGCGGGCATCAGAGAATCGCTCGGAGCGGATCCGTCG
>CAXTIY010000002.1:0-32438 GCA_964244215.1 uncultured bacterium | reverse complement strand
CCTTGCGGCGACGGCGAAACAAACGATGAGCCCGAGCCAGAGGAGAATGTAGAGCGGCGTGCTCATCGCCCCGCTCGCGCGAGGCCGTGGAGATTAGGCGAAAGCAGGAACGCCGCTCGGCCCGAGATCGGTGCGCCGCGCACGCGCCGGGCCGCGCCAATCATAAAATCCGAGTCCGCTCTTTCGACCGAACCAGCCGGCAGCGACATATTCACGCAAGAGCGGGCAGGCGCGATATTTCGAATCTCCGAGACCTTCGTGCAAGACATCCAAGATCGATTCGAGCGTATCGAGTCCGATGAAATCGGCGAGTTCGAGCGGCCCCATCGGATGATTCATCCCGAGCTTCATCACGGTATCGATCGCTTCGACCGTCGCGACTCCCTCGAAGAGTGCGAAAATCGCTTCGTTGAGCATCGGACACAGTATGCGATTCGAAACGAAGCCCGGATAATTGCGCACTTCCACGGGCGTTTTTCCGTGTGCGACGGCGAGGGCCCGGATCGTCTCGAACGTTTGAGGCGCGGTCGCGATGCCGCGGATGATTTCGACGAGCGCCATCACGGGAACCGGATTCATGTAGTGCATGCCGATTACGAGGTCGGGCCGAGCGGTGGCAGCGGCGAGCTTCGTGATGGAAATCGAAGACGTGTTACTTGCGAGAATCGCCGCGGCCGGCGTATGCGCGTCGAGCTTGCGAAAGATCTCCGTTTTCAGTGCCTCGTTTTCGGTCGCCGCTTCGATTGCGACTTCAACGTCGAAATCGGTCCAGCTCCCCACGCCTTCGATGCGGCCGAGGGCCGCGTCGCGCTCGGCGACGCTAAGCCGGCCCTTCTCGACGCTGCGGTCGAACGTTTTTCGGATCGTCCCAAGGCCGCGTTCGACGACGGACGCTTCACGATCGAGCAGCGTTACTTTGTCGCCGAAAAGCGCCGCGACGTAAGCGATGCCGCCGCCCATCTGCCCCGCACCGACGACGAGCACGCGCAAACCGCTTAGCCTACCTTAATGAGAACCGCGTCGCCCTGGCCGCCGCCGCTGCAAATGGCGGCGATGCCGTAACCGCCACCGCGCCGGCGCAATTGGTGAATCACGGAGCCCACGATGCGCGCGCCCGATGCGCCGACGGGATGGCCGAGAGCGACTGCGCCGCCCTGTAGATTGATCGCGCGCTGATCGATGCCGAGCAGGTTCGCCGTGCTCCAGGCGACGGCCGCAAACGCTTCGTTTACTTCCCACACCGCGATGTCGGAGGCTTTGAGTTGATGGCGCTCGAGCAACTGCTGCGCTGCCATCGCCGGCGTCAGCGCGAGATAGGCCGGATCCCACGATGCATCGGCATGATCGACGATCGTCCCGAGCGCCTCGTAGCCGTGGCTGCGCGCGTAATCCTCACTCGCGAGTACGACTGCGCCCGCACCATCGTTGACGCCCGGCGCGTTGCCCGCGGTTACGGTACCGTCTTTATCGAGCGGCCGCAGCTTCGACATCGATGCGAGCGACGCGTCGCCGCGAATCGGTTCGTCTTTGTCGACGAGCGTGAACGGCACGTCGGCGCCCGTTACATAGGAGTTATAGAGCGCAGCCTGCGCCTGCATGTTTTCCGGCGGTGCGTGAAATAGCTTTTCGGCTGCGCCGTTCATTCCCGCATAAATCGGTACGCGCGCCCGAGCGGCTTGCGGCAACTTGTCGACGACGAGTTTGCCCTTCGCCTTCGTCGCAACTTTAAGCGCGACGATCTCTTCTTTAAAGAGACCTTCGGCCGTCGCTTTCGCGGCGCGTTCGTGGGAGAGGTATGCAAATTCGTCCTGCACTTCGCGCGTAATGCCGAGATCGGTATTGACGCGCGTCTGCGCTTGGGCCATCGTCCAGCCGGAAAATGGATCGAGCAGCGCATCGTAATTCAGCAGATCGACGAACGCGCCGTCGCCGAAGCGATAGCCGAAGCGCGCCTGCGGCAAAGCGTACGGTGCGTTCGACATCGATTCCATGCCGCCGGCGACCGCGACGTGCTTGGCATCGTCGTTGATCAATCGCGCCGCTTGCACGATCGCTATCATCCCGGACGCACAAACCTTATTAACCGTCTCGAAGGTCGTCGTTTTACTAAGCCCCGCCTTGAACATCGCCTGACGCGCGGGCGCTTGACCGTTTGCGGCTTGAATGACGTTGCCCATGATGACGTGCTCGATCTCGGCCGGGTCGAGCTTGGAACGCTCGACCGCCGCGCGGATCGCTTCGCCGCCGAGCGTCGTCGCGGAGAGCGAGACGAGGGCTCCTCCGAGTTTGCCGAACGGCGTGCGGGCGGTAGAAAGGACGACGGTCTTACAATTCATCGTGGCTCCTGCTTAGACGGAGAACGCTGAAAGAATCTTCCGGGCCGCTAGCGGCCGGACCTCGACGACCTTGCAGCTACCTTCTTTGAAAACCAAAAAGGGAACCGACGAATCGGCTCCCTTTTCTTAACAAACTGGCGGCGATTAGATGTGTCTTAGTTTAAGCTTGAGATTGCGCCGAAGGACGGCAGCCGCGGCAGCAGTCCCGCCTTGCGTGGAGACCGCCGAGATCGTAATGTCGTTGCCCCCCGCACCCTTGATGTTGGGGGTCTGAACGCCGAGATTGAACAGATAGTTCGAGGAGTAGATCGGATAGTCGGCTCCGATGAGCTGAACGGCGATCACGTCGGGCCCGGGCGCCGTGCCGGCGTTGGAGGCGACGGCTGCGTTCTGCGCGGCCGTACAGATCGTCGGCGTCTTTTGCGTCGGCGAACCGACGCCGTCGGTGTTTGGTAGCGTATACGTTCCCGAACCGGTCACGTGGATCGTGAAGTAGGCGGGCGGCGCACCGTTGAGATAGCAGCTGGCAAAAGTCGTGCCGTCAGCGAGCGGCGCGGGTCCGAAATCCTCGATATTTAGAAGCCCGTCCGTGACGCCGGCGGGCAGCACGACGGCGAACGTACCGCCACCGCTACCGTTCGGCACGAACGTCGGTGCGGTGACCGTACCCAAGGTCCTGACGGCGCCAAGCGTAGTCGAAGCCGAAAGCGACGCCGTCGTCGACGTCGAGTTGGTCGGGATGGTCACGGCGAGCGTGTACGTTCCGGCAGCGACGGTTACACCTTGGAAAACGGTGATAAACTCGTTAAAGCCCGGAACGCTCGCATCGAAGGTGCCGTCACGTGCTCCTTGACCGTCTTTATTCGGGTCGAACGCGGGGGGGCCACCCCACGGGGTAAACGCGTTCGGATCGCCGGCATCGGTATCGCTCAACGGATCGTAAGCCGGAACGGTATAAGGAACGTTGCGGAAGTTTCCGATATTGTCGGCGTTGGCCGGTTGGAATCCGCCCGCGAATACGCCGCCACGAATGCCGAACGTCGTAGCGGGAATCGCGCTTGCGAGCGTGCCCGGCAGCACTTGATTCGTCGCCGAAATGATTCCGCCGGAACGAATTTCTGAAGCGGACGGGCCGTCGACGATCGTCGCGCCGTTCGCATCAGGGGTACCTGCCGCACCTGGCAGCCGAAACGGGCCCGTAAGCTTCGGCGTGTTGAGCAGCACCGAGGTACCCTCGGTCGTACGCAACGTCGATGTAACGTTGAGGCCGGTCGCGAGGCCGAAGATATTGGCCGTACCGACGGCGAGTTGCACCTTCGAAGTCGCGGGTTGAACGACGGTCGTCGCTCCGATGGGTGAGGCGCTGTTGCCACCGCAGCCCGAGATTGCGACGACCGCAGTTGCGGCGAGAGCTAAACGTGTATTGTTCAAACCAACGGCCTTACATGTGGCGCGCATCTACAAGCCGATCTGGTAGTAGAGGCGATAGGTGGTGGGCAGATTCGGAAAGAGCAGGAATGCATTCTGGCCGTACGAGCTATTCTGAAGCTGGTTGTAGCCGTGATTCGCGTACGACGTTTGCGCCGGGTTCGCTTGACGCGGGTAACCTGTCGCGGGACCCGCTATGCCGGTCGTCACGGGCTGGTAGTAGACGTTCGGAATCGGTACGTGGCCGGCGTAGATCTGACCCGATATATTATTAACGAGGATACCGATCGTATTATGTTTCGCGAACGTGTACTGCGCACTCAGGTTGGCGGTGAAGGACGGGGTGGTCAGCAGGCCGCCTGGAGACGAGGTTTCCTTAACTCCGCGCGTCGCGGCGATGTTCGGATTGAAGATGCTGCCGGGATACGCCGGATCGGCATAATTCGCAGCGACGTTTTGGCTCGTGTTTCCATAGCCGTTGACGGTCGGTTGCGAACCGCCGACGTTACTGGACGGTACGTTGTATGGCAACCCGTTGATGTTACCGTTGTACGCGACCAGATTTCCGATTCCGACCGGATAGCCGGCATTGAATTGAACGTTAGGCGAGATTGTTAGACCGCCCTTAGTGCGATAAGAGCCGCCGACATTAATCGATACCGGCGTCAAAAAACCAGCGCGGTAGGTATCGTTAAGCGCGAACGATTGCGCCGTGACTAGCGGTAACTGGTCCTCACCGGAGAGCAGTGGCGGGATGCTCGATATTGCGTTTTGGTACGTCGCGCTGAGGTAGCCGGAGAACCCGGTCGGATGTTCGGGCGTGGTGACTTGGAATTCGACGCCGGTCGTCTTTTGAATCGCTTTGTTGTTAACCGAGAAGACTTGCGACAGAATCTCACCCGTCGTCGGATCCGTCTGCTGACTTAGGACGAAGAATCCCGGCAGGCCCGTCGAGAGCCGGAAGAAGCCCGTCGCCTTAACGCCGAAACCGTTCTTGAAAGCGTGCGTGTACGACGCATCGTAATTATTATACGTGGGCGAGGAGCCGTTCCCGAGGTCCGGCGCGTCGAAGTTTTGATCGTAAGCCCAGAACAACTGCTGTGCATAGTTCGTGCACCGGAAGAAGCCGCCGCCCGACGGCGTCGCGACCGAACCTTTAACGAGGTGCGTCGGATTGAGGCCCGTGCCGCACGTCCACGTGGCTGGGTTAGCAGTATTCGTTCCCGGCGTCGCGGGCACGCCGGCTAAGGCGTCCGCGCCGTACATACCGGCAGGCGTGCCCGCCGTTTGCGCGTTCAAGAACTCAACGGAACGCCCATAGCTCACGCGCACCCCATCGGAACTCGACGGTTGGAACGAAATGGCCAAGCGCGGCTCGAACTGCGTCGGGTGAAGGTAGTCGTTCGCTAAGAACGATGGAGGTACGTCCGAAGGGTTGCCCAAGTCGTTGGGATTGTAGGGATTGCGGCCGAATTTGTAGTTCGCGTGGTCGACGCGTACGCCGTAGTCCAGCTTGAGCTTATCGGTAACGGACCATTGGTCACGGATGCCACCACCGAGCGTTTGAAAATCGGCGCCGTTATAATTAATGCCGACCGTCGGAATGCGCGTTGCGCCCAGATGCTGGTAGACCCAGCCGGCAGGCTGCGCCGACCCTGCGATATTGCTATTGTATGCGGCAGGCAGAAAATCGTTATACGAAACACCATCTACGCCAAACTCGAGCGTCTGTAGCGTGTTTAGCGGCGCGTAGTCGTTCCAGATTGGTTTCTGATTTTCGAGTTGCGCTTGAAAAGTAAGCGTGTGCCGCCCGAGCGTTCGCGTCAACTCGAGGTTCGTGCCGACGCGCTGACCGCCCGTCGTACTGACCGACGGACTCGAGTTGCTGGAGAACGTACTGTTGGTCGTTTCGAACGAGTTGAAATTGTAGTAACGCAGCGCGAGGAACGTCTTGTCGTCAAGGCTATTGTCGTATTCGAACTTGAGCAGCGACGTTGGTTCGACCTGATTGAGGATACTGTTCGTCGCCTGCTTGCCGCTGAGGTCCGCGTAGGGCGTGAGCCCCGTATAGTTGGCGAACACCGCCGCGTCGCCCGCCGCCGTCGCAGTCGCACCGGCAAACGGATTACCCGCTGCGCCGTGCGTGTAGACGTACGGATCGGTCAGATAGTAGCTGCGGCCCGTCAGGCCGCCGACTTGGCCGTAATCTTGCAGATCCAGAGTGGTGTAGAGGGCTTGCAGCGATTGGTGATTGTTCTTGCCGAACTTCACGATGAAGTTGTCGATGATATTGTCGTGCGCCTGAAGCGACGTACCGCCGAGAAACGGATTGTTTCCGGCGGAGGTGATTCCATACGCGACGTTCTGATTGGAATAGCCGTAATACGGAGCGGTACGTTCGCCGACATAACTGAAGTAATTCGAGATGTTGCCGGTACGCGTTGCGATGCCGTATTCGGCAGCGATCTGATGCGCGTAGCTCGGGCCACCGATCTCGAAATCCAATAGTCCGGTACCGGGATACGTCCCGCGCTTGGGGATAATATTAACGACGCCGCTACCGACGTTACCCTGAGTCGCATCGCCCGCGCCTTCGACGACCTGCAACGAACCCAAGCCGTTGAGGCGGTTGTTCCCAGCGTTCTGGGAAAGGAACGGCTCGGTGAACGGTACACCGTCGAGCTGGTATCCCGTTTCGTTCTCGAGGCCGCCGCGGACCGTTATGTTACCGCCGTTGGTCAGCGTCGCGCCCGGAACGGAAAGCAGCAGGGTTTGTTCGTTCGTGTTCGCCGCTTTGCCTAGAATCTCTTGAACGCGCGGGCCCGTTACGGTATACGTGTCCGTCGTCTGACCCGGCTGAAACGCGCTTGAAGCGCTACGGGCGCCGACACGACCGATGGTCCGAAGTTGTTTCGTAAGCGTAACGTTACCGATTTGCAGCGTTTGATCGCCCTGAACGGTCACGCCGTTTTCTTGGGCGGTTTCGAAGCCTTGCGCCGTGATCGTCACCGTGTAGGTGTCGACGCTCACGCCGTTGATCGAGAAACGGCCATTATCGTCGGTCGTCGCTTTAAACGTGCCGGAAGGTGCGGCAAGCGTCACGGTCGCGCCCTTGACCGGAGCCTTTGCAGCGTCAACCACGACGCCCGCGACGTTGCCCGTCACGCCGCCCAGTGCGAACGCCGGCGTGAGGCTACTTAACATGAATGAAAAAATGAGTGCGGCCGTCGCAAGTACGCGCGACGACAATGCAGCAAAACGCATCGACCGAAGAAGTCGTGGCATGAAGTCCCCAAGAGAAAGAGAGCGGAGTACGTATGACAAGGCCTGCAGCGACTTACCTAATCGCGGTTGCGGCTAAGGGTACGTTAATGCGCTCTTAACGCCTCTTGCACCCGGTTTTACAGATGGCCAGGGCAACCTCCCGCTTTTATACAATCGGTTAACCAATTGGACTCCCGCAGGCACCGCCGCCTTAACTGCCCGATGCTCTCCGCGTGCAAACGATTCGTTCGTCCGGCTGACACCGCTCGCACTCAAACTGGATCGTGGCGTGATCGATACCGAACTCGTCGCCTACTCGCCGCTCGATCTCCCGCAAAATGCTCGAAGCCTCACTAATCCGTTTGTCTTCGAGTTGGACGTGCGCGGAGAGTACGTGCGAGCCGCCGCCGATCGTCCAAACGTGAAGATCGTGCACGTCGACGACGCCTACGATCGCACGCAGACGTTCGCGCACGATGGGGATCGAGGCTTGCTCGGGCGCCGATTCGAGTAGGACCGATGCCGCTTCGCGTACGATTCCGGCGACGCCGACCACGATGATCGCCGCGACGAAGAGCGACACCGCAGGATCGATCCACGCCGCGTGCGTCGTCGCGACGAGCAGCCCGCCAACCGCGACGGAAAATGCGCCGAGCGCATCGCCGCCGACGTGAAAAAGTGCCGCTTTCACATTGAGATCGCCGTGCGCGCCGCGAGCGAGCAACAGTCCAATCGCGAGATTAACGGCGAGGCCGATTCCGGCGAAGATCGCCATCGACCCGCCCTGCGGTAATTCCGGCGCTCCGAAACGCCGGACCGCTTCGACCGCGATCACGGCCGTGATGCCGAAGAGCAAGATGCCGTTTACGAGTGCCGCGATCGTCTCGAAGCGAGCGAAGCCGTAGGTCTGCCGGTCGTTTGCGGGTCGCCGCATCTGCGCCGCGGCCGCGACCGAGATGCCGAGTGCGACGACGTCCATGAAGACGTGCGCCGAATCCGTCAGCAGCGCGAGGCTGTGGGAAACGAGGCCGCCGACGAGTTCGAGTACGGCGACGCATAGCGTGAGGGTAAGTGCGAGGCCGAGCGGTGCCGGCGTGGCGCCGCGAGCGTGATCGTGGCCCCCGCCGCCGTGCACGTGACCTCCGGCCGCAGCCATCAGCGTCCGGACGCAACCGTTTTGGCAACGAGGGCGGCGAGCATGATTCCGAACGTTACGAACGTGCACGATTCCGCTCGCGCGATGACGCTCGCATCGTAAGCGCCCGCTTGCGAGCCGGCGGGCGTGCCGAGCGGCACGAGCCGTGGCACCGCAGCGACGTATTCGTCGAACGCGGCACCGAAGGTTTCGCGCAGATACGCTTCTTCGAGCGGCACGATCGCGGCGTAAACGAGGGCCATCGTGCCGAGGCTCACAAGCGCGATTCCCGCACGCTGCGCGCTCGACATCCGGCCGGTAAAGCCGAGCGTGAAGCCGAGAGCGGTGATGAAATTGCCGACGTAAAGCGGATTGCGAACGCGGGCGTACGGCCCGGCCGTTACGAGTTGTGGTGCGATAACGTGATCGGCGCGCGTCGTGACGCCGGAATAACCGACCGCCCAGCAACGCAAGGCCTCTCCGGCGAGCGCGACCGGGACGCCGACCGCAACCGATGCAGGCGACGGCCGTCCGAACACGGCGAGCGCGACCGCCGGAAGTGCGAGCAGCGTTCCGCGGTTCTTAAAGACGAAGTCGCGCCACGAGCGTTCGCTCACTCGGCGTCGAGATCGAGCGCGACGAACCGGTAGCCCGCCGCGCGGACCGCCGCGACCACCGCTTCCCGAACGCCGGGCACACCGAAGCGTTCGAAATCGGCCGCAGGCACGGCGAGCCGGGCCACGTCCCCGTGCCCCGCAACGCGGATCTGCGGAAAACCGGCGGCTTGCAGCGCAGCCTCGGCGTCTTGGGTTTGGCCGGATGTCATAGGGGCGGCAAGGACTCCTCGATACGTAAGGCGATTTCGGCGAACGACCGTTGCCGTTCGCGCGCGATCCGCGCAACGTCATCGTATTCGAGCGTCCGGCGCGCTTGTCCGTCGAACATGGCCGTCTTCACGCGAACCGGACCGAACGGCGTTTCGTGCGAGGCCGTCTCACGGGCGAGCGTATAGCGGCGTTCGCGGCGGACGCGCACGCCGAGCGTCGTCGTCTCCGCCAGCATCGCGCGGGCGACGGCGGCTTCGCAATCCAGCGGCGCGATCGCACCGAACAGAATCGCCGGCCGCGATTTCTTCATCGTCACGGGCGCGAGCCAGACGTCGTAGGCGCCGGCGGCGAGGGCTCGTTCGAGCGCGAGTTCGAAACGCTGCGGCGACATGTCGTCTACGTTCGCTTCCAACACCACGACTTCGTCCGAACCGAGGCCGCCTGCGGCCGAAGCAGGGCCGCCTGCGGCGAGCGTGCCGAGGGAGGCTCGCAAAAGGTTCGGTATCGCGAAGTCGGAGCGGCCCGCACCGTAGCCGATGCGCTCGGTACGCATCGGCGGGCGTTCTCCCGGGTTCGCGACGAGCGTCGACAATATCGCCGCGCCCGTGGTCGTCACCATCTCGCCTTCGATGCCGGCGTCGTACGTCGGCGCGCCGAGCAGCAGTTCGGCCGTGGCCGGCGGTGGATTCGGATAGCGGCCGTGGTCCATTGCGATCGAACCGCGTCCGATCGGATACGCCGAACAATACGCGTTCCGGACGCCGAGCAGATCGAGCGCGACGCAGGTGCCTGCGACGTCGAGGATCGCGTCCGTCGCGCCGACTTCGTGAAAGTGAATGCGCTCGACCGTCGTGCCGTGCACTTTCGCTTCAGCTTCACCGAGCCGCAGGTAGATCGTGCGCGCTCGCGTTTTCTGCGCCTCTTCAAGCCCGCTACGTTCGATGAGTTCGAGAACTTCGGAGAGATGGCGTCCGTGACGTGGCGCGCCCGGTTTGCCGTGGTCGTGCGGGTGGTGATCCTCACCCGGTATTACGAAATCGAAATAGGTCGCAGCAATGCCGCGTTTATCGACGCGGCGCATTTCGCTCGTCCAACCCGTTACCGGAATCGTGCGCAGCGCCGCCTCGATCGCTCCGCGGCTCGCGCCCGCATCGATCAATGCGCCGAGCAGCATATTGCCGCTCGCCCCGCCGATCATCTCGAAATAGACGGCGTTCATACGCGCGCCGAAGCATCGAGCGCGGATTCGTAAACGTCGCGCAACGAACGTGCGAATGCGAACGAGGGCTGCCACCCGGTGAGCGTCTTCAATTTCGTATTATCGCCGTAGATCAGCGGCACGTCGACGGGCCGCACGAGCGTGGGATCTTCACGTATTTCGACTCCGACTCGGGCGATGCTCACGAGCGTGCGCAAAACGTCTTCCATCTTCCGCGCTACGCCGCTGCAAACGTTATAAATTTCGCCGTCGACACCATGCTCGGCAAGGTCGGCATACGCGCGTACGACGTCGCGAACGTCGAGAAAATCTCGCCGCGCACTTAGATTGCCGACGGGGAAGCGCGCGGCGCCCCCGGCCGCGATCGCGGCCAGCCGCTTCGCAAATGCGGCCACCGCATAAAGTTCGCTCTGGCCCGGGCCGATATGGTTGAACGCTCTCGTGACGAACGCGCGCAGCCCGTAGGTCCGCACCGAAGCGAGTACGATCGCTTCGGCAGCGGCTTTGCTTGCGGCGTAGGGCGTTGCGGGCTCGGGAGCGAGCGTTTCACGTAGCGGCAAATCGGCGGCATCTCGGCTCCCGTAAACTTCGCCCGAACTAACGTACACGAGGCGCGGCCGGTGCTCCACCGGCAGTCCGCGAATCGCTTCGATGAGTCGCGCCGTGCCCATGACGTTCGTATCGTAGGTTTCGAGCGGCGCGCCCGTGGCTTGCGGTATGAACGCCTGTGCCGCAAGGTGAAATATCACATCGACGCTCGCCAGTTCGACGATGCCACGAACGTTTTCGAGATCGCCGAGATCGAGCGGCAGATCGAGATCGGTGCCCTCGTCGTAACGGGCTGCCGTTAGCGTCTCGATACCGCGCGAGCGCAGTTCGGCTGCGAGATAGCGGCCGACGAAACCGTTTCCGCCGGTCACGAGCGCGCGCATCGTTAAACACGCACGAGCGGACGAAGTCGCGCGAGGTCGGCTGCGACCATGCGCGTTACGAGTTCCTCGAACGTGACGGAGGGTTCCCAACCGAGCACGCGCCTCGCCTTGGACGAATCGCCGATTAAAAGATCGACTTCCGCCGGGCGCACGAAGCGCGGATCCTCGACGACGTATTCTTGGTAATCGAGATCAACGGCCGCGAACGCAAGCCGGCAGAAATCGCGTACGCTGTGCGTGCGGCCCGTCGCGATGACGTAATCGTCGGGCGAATCGTATTGCAACATCGCCCACATCGCGCGAACGTAATCGCCCGCGAAGCCCCAATCGCGGCGCGCTTCGAGATTTCCGAGGTGCAACCGGTTTTGCAAGCCGAGTTTGATCCGCGCTACGCCGTCGCTGATCTTGCGCGTAACGAATTCTTTTCCGCGCCGCTCCGATTCGTGATTGAACAGAATACCGCTAATTGCAAAGAGGCCGTACGATTCTCGATAGTTGACCGTAATCCAGTGACCGTATACTTTTGCAACACCGTAGGGACTACGCGGGTAGAATGCCGTCGTCTCGCTTTGTGGCGTTTCTTGCACTTTTCCGAACATCTCGGAACTCGATGCTTGATAGAAGCGTATTTTGGGATCGACGGCTCGTATCGCTTCGAGCACGCGCGTCACGCCGAGCGCCGTGAACTCACCCGTAAGCACGGGCTGCGTCCAGGAAGTCGGTACGAACGATTGGGCGGCGAGATTATAGACTTCGTGCGGCCGAACGGAGGCGATCAACTGCGAGATCGAACTCTGGTCGAGCAAGTCGCCCGAGACGATCTCGACCCGGTCGACGAGGTGTTCGATGCGCTCGTGCACTTCGGTGCTCGTGCGACGCGTCATACCGACGACACGATAGCCTCGCTCGAGAAGCAGTTCCGCGAGATACGAGCCGTCTTGCCCCGTGATACCGGTGATTAGCGCGGTTTTGGTTGCCACCGTTCGTTCTTACGGCTACGCGTACCGAGTTCTTCTGCGGCGGTCGCAGCTACATCGAATTATGGCTCGAATCCATCGGCGTCTCGGACCGCCACGCAATCGTCGTCGAGAAAACGTTGCACGGATCCGAAGGTGCGGCAGCGGCCGACGGAGCGGCATCGAGGCGGCTGAGCGAATCGTAGCGACGTTATAACGCCCGTCATCGCAAGGCCGACCCGGCTTCGCCCCATGGCGTGCGCTCGAGGGCATCCCACTGTGCGTCGCTCGTCGCGTTCCAATCGAAGAACGTTATGCCGAACGCGCCCGCTTGTCGGGCCGCCAAAATAGCTGCGGCGATTTCGCCCGGGGGCGGCGCGCCGCGCGGACCCTCGCCCGACGTCTGACCGCCGATATCGATCGCGATCGGTTTGCCGGCAGCGCGTAGCGTCGCCGCGTACGAAGCCCGGACGATTTGCCGCACGGCTTCCGGCGTTTGCGCTCGCGCCGACATCATGCGCCAATACGTCATCGGCTGCAGTACGTCGACTCGCGCCGCAACTGCCGCATACGGATAGTCGCTGCCGCTCAAGTGCCCGAGATACGGATCTTCCACCGTCGCGACGAGCGGATAACCTGCGCCGAGCGCCTCACGCAGCCGCAACGCGTATGCCGCAATCGCTTCGAAGCCCGTAGGACCATCGCCGAGAAAATCGCTTCCCCGCTCGAGGTCGATCGCGAGCGCGGCGATACCGTTGCCGCGCGCCGTTCGGTAGTACGCCGCGGCGACGGAACGTGCGAGATCGTCGTAATCGCTACCGCGCGGAACGGTCCATGCGACGATCGCGATACCTCGAGCGGCTGCGGCATCGATAAGTGCGTCGACCTTCGGCTGCGCCTCCGGCGTAATTTCGGAGAACGGCCCGTACGCGGTGCGCAGTTCGATCGCGCGAACGCCGGCAGTCGTCGCGCGCGCGATGATGGCCCGGGCGTCGAGTTCATCGTAGCTATCGGCATCACGCAGCGACGGCGAAAACGAGAGCCACATCGCCTTGCCTGCGAGCGCGCCGAGCGACGCATGCGCGGGCTCGGGCGGGATGCGAAGCGCGAAGTGCAGCGGCGCGCGACCCGGTAAGGTTAACTCGTATCGCGACACCGCACCCGGCTCGACCGACCCATCGCGAAACGTCGATGACGGCGGTAGCAACGCCGCGCTTCGCCGGACGCCGTTCGGATCGATCGACGTTATTCGCACGGTTCCGAGCGCCGCCGGAAACCAGCCGAGCTGAGCGACGTGCGGGCCGAGAGCTGCGGCCGTTATTCGAGGCTCGTTCCAATAGCGCGTATTCGTCGTGACGCGCCGCGTCGGCAATCGTATTGGCGCGTTCGCGCGGACGATGATGCCGAGCGGTCCATCGACGGTCGTCGAAACGATCGCGGCCGGGCCACCGTAGCGCAGCCGGGTTTGCCATTGCGCGGTGCCGTGCGTCGGCACGAAGGCGATGTCGCCGCCGCTCACGAGGCGAACCGGGGTGCCGTCGGCACTCGAAAATTTCACGCGAACGAGCCAACGTGCGAAGCCGTCCGGAGATATGCCGAGCGGCGAAGCATCGAGCGACATGTTTGCCGCGGCCACCGGTTCGAAGATCGGCGTCCCCGGCGGTAGCGCGGCGATCGGGGGCGCCGCGACATTTTTTAACGGCGCGGTCCGCTTCCAAAAGATGACGGCCACGATGACGCAGAGTGCGATCGAGCATGCGAGCGCGAACACCGCGACGCGTCGCGTAATCGTATCGGAGCGTTGCGAGCCGCGGGACACCACGACGCGCTTACGCGAGACGAAACTTCCTCCTGTCCTCGCGCGTCGAGATAAGCGTGAAAGCCGCAGTCGTTACCTCAGCCGATAAGCCGTGGGAACTCCAGGACGTTCCGATGCCGGAGCCCGGACCGAACCAAGTCGTCATCAAAATACACGCGAGCGGCCAATGCTACACGGACGTGCATCAGGCGCTCGGACATTTCGGAATGCCGTATCCGATGCGTCTGGGGCACGAGCCGGTCGGCGAAATCGTTTCCGTCGGTCCGGGCGTGCTGTCGCGCAAGACGGGCGACCGCGTCGGCGTGCCGTGGATTCAATCCTCATGCGGACGCTGCGAATGGTGCCTGCGCGGGCTGCCGCATAATTGCGCGGAGTCGGTGCAAGCTGCGATCGGCATGCCCGGTGGCCATGCGGAATATTTGCTCGCGTTTGCGGACGCGACGATGCTTTTACCGGACGGTATCTCGTACGAACAAGCCGCGCCGATTTTCTGCGCCGGTTATACCGTGTACAGCGGCTTACGCATAGCGGAACCACAGCCCCACGAACGCGTCGCGATCGTCGGAATCGGCGGCCTCGGACATCTCGCACTGCAGTACGCACACGCCGCGGGCTTTCATACCACGGCCGTGACCAGTTCGCCCGATAAAGTCGACCTCGCAAAAGAACTCGGCGCAGACGAGGTCGTCAAAGACGGTAAGGAACTCGCGAAGTCGGGTGGTGCCGACGTCGTACTCGCGACGAGCAATTCGAATTCCGCCATGTCGGATGCGCTCGACGCGTTACAGCCCGACGGCCGGATCATCGTCATGGGCGTCGACGGCGCGGATAAATTTTCGTTCACCCCTGCGGCGCTCCTCAATAAGCGAGCGCGGGTTATCATGTCGTCGCAGAACGGCCGGCGCGATCTCTTCGAAGCGCTCGCGTGGGTCGCGGAAAAGAAAGTGAAGGTCGTCACCGAGACGTTCTCGCTCGACGACATTTCGAACGCGTACGACAAAGTCGCAAACGGGAAAGTGCGATTTCGCGCCGTGATTTTGCCGAACGGCTAAGCGATGCGGCGTATACGACCGCCCTTTCGTAAACCGTGAGTTGTGTCGGGCGCGCGGTTGCCTGCGTTTTCAGCGGCATCGTCTTGCTTACTGCGGCCAAAAGCGCGCGAGGAGACGACGAGCGAATGAACGTTCGCTTCCTAATCGCCCATGCCTACGGCTCGGTCTCCCTCTTCTCGCTGCATCACGAGCCTCTGCTCTATCATGGCTTCGGCGTCAGCAATACGAACGCCGTTCCGTCCGAAGCGGAAGAGGAGCGGATCGATCGCGCCGCGCGCATCTATGGAACCAGCGTCGGGCACTTCCATGGCGGTCCGAGTAACGTGATCGATGCGGCGGTGTTGGCCGATACCACCCAACGCATCGTCATAACGATGCAAAATCCGAAAGGTAGCGGCGGCATAACGCTTTCGGTGATGCGTTATTCCTCCACCCTTCCGAGGTCCATACCGGCGCGGCATCTGCCCCTGATGACCATCGCCGGAATCGGCATCGGTTCGCCCGCGGACGAAGTGCTCGCGCGATTCGGCGAACCGTACGCTATCGCGCAGATCGGGACTTCCGCGCCGAGCGTCGCTCGCAAGCACGTCTTGGGTAAACCATCATGGTTTTTTAAAGACCTCGGCGACGGAGTCTACTATTACGTCGGCCCGGTACCGAACAAGGCGCAGAGTTGCACACGTACCTTCGGCATTATCATGCAATCGAGAAAGGTGAGCGGCATAGTCGATTCTGTGGAATGCTAATACTCAATCCGAGATAAGCCGAGCGAGCACTCTCGCGCGCAACGCCGCTAGCTGCCCGTAATCGCCGTTCCAATCGTCGACGCTAAAGGCGAACGTCACGGCGCCATGGCGTAGCGTCGAAAGATAGCCCGCGAGCCCACGGACGTGCGACATGCTCCCCGTCTTCGCAAACACGCGTCCCGCGGCGGCCGTACCCGCTATACCTTCGATCGTGCCGCGCACGCCCCCGATCGGTAGCGAATCGAGAACGAGATTGCGATTCTGGCCGATCCAGTCGTGTTGCAGAATCGCGACGAGGTCGCGTGGTGTTATCCGATCGTATTGCGAGAGGCCACTTCCGTCGGCGAGCGTCGTTGTCGCCGGATCGATGCCGTTCGCACGTAACCACGTTCGTTCGGCGTCCAGACCGCGCTCCGTCGAGCCCGCTCCGCCATGATCTGCGAAACCGACTTCGCACAAAAGCTGCTCCGCAACGAAGTTATCCGAGGGAATCCAAAACGACGGCCCGAGCCACGCGCCGAGTGGATCCGAATCGTGTTGCCAGATGGTCCGGCCGGCTACGGCCGGCTTCGACTGCGACCCGTCTTCACCGATAGCGAAGCGATGCGTCGGGCCGATTAGCCGATCTGTAAAAACGCTCCGCAAATTTTCGACCGGATCGCCGACCGCAACGTCGACGAACGCGGACGACGAGTTCGCGGGCAAAAGACCGGTGATCGCCGTACAATCGGGCGCAAGCGTCAACGTATCGAGCCTGGACGCTTCGCTCGCAGGCGCCGTAACGGCGCGATTGACGAGACCCGGGCACGCAGTCTGCGGCTCGAGGAACGCTCGCCCCGCAGCAAGGCGAATCGGATCGCCGATTCTCGCACCGGGCAACGCGGAATAGGTCGTGACGTTTTCGTTAACCGCCGCGGCCGACACGCGTGCGGCGTAATCGTATGAAAAGTCGTCCCATACCCAGCCGTTCGGATAGGGCGGTCCCTCGAAATGCGACGCATCGACGGCAACTGCGCCCACGCGCAACATTCCCGCGGCGAGCACCGCATCCGCTGCCGCTTCGAGATCGCTCGAACGCAAAAGCGGGTCGCCACCCGGCCGCAAGATGAGGCGATCTCCGCTCTGCTCGAGCACTGTTCGAAATCGGTAGGCGGTCCCGAGATCATCGAGCGCGACGCTTCCCACGAGCAGCTTGAGCGTACTCGCCGGTTGAAATTCGTCGGTCGCATTATGTTCGTAGAGCGGCGCTCCCGACTTCGTAATCAGTGCGGCCACGCCGACGTGCGCGCCGCGCACCGCCGGATCGCTCGCGAGCATCGCATCGAGATCGCGACGCAACGTCGCAACCTCGCTCGAGCTCCAGGCATCGCCCGCATCCGACGGGCGAACGGCCGTCGCGGGCGCCGCGCCGAGCGCCGAAGACGCGGGCGCGAGCATGCAGAGCGCGACAAACGCACAGCGCACGAAAGCCGCACGCAACGACGCCTTACGCGGCAAACGTTTAAACCGTAACGCGCTCGGCCATGCGTTGCGCGACGAACGCGGCGACGTCGCTCGGCACGGTGCCGCGCCCGAAGCCCGCGTCGTAACCGAGCTCCGTCGCGAGCAGGTTCGTCATGCGCGGCCCTCCGGCGATTAGCAGCACTTCGTCGCGCATACCTTCGGCTTCGAGTAATTCGGAAAGCGCGGTAAAATTCGCAACGTCGCTACCCTTCTGCGTAACGACCTGCGATGCGAGCAACGCATCTATTCGCTCGCTTTTGGCGAACGCGACGAGCGCCTCGACCGAAACTTGACTGCCGAGATTGAACGTGACGAATTCTTTATAACGCTCGAGCCCGTAATCGCCCTTATACCCTTTCATATTGAGGATCGCATCGATGCCGACCGTGTGGGCGTCGGTGCCGATGCACGCGCCCGCGATGCGTATCTTACGGCCGAGCCGCTCGCGCACGAACTCGTCGATTTCGTCCATCGACATCGCGTGCGATTTCGCCGACGGCGCGACGATCGCGCTCGCGTCGATCGCGACGGGCGTACTCGCGTACACGATAAAAAACGAAAACCCGGTCGCGATCGGCCGACCTTCGGCGACCGCGACTTCCGAAAAACCCATCTTCGCAACGAGCTGCCGCGCCGCTTCGTCGGCCGCTTCGCTCCATTCGAGCGGCAGCGTGAACGAGAGTTGCACCTTGCCGTCGTCGCGCGTATCGCCGTAGGGCTTAACGAGTCCGCTCACCGCGCAACGCCATGCGCTACAGGAACATCGATCTCCAACCGATCTGCGATGTTCATTGCAAGGGTTCGAAAATCTTCGTAACAGCGACTGACGGCCTGTTGTTGCGCCCCGAGCGCTCCATCTGCAGGACGTAATGCAAACATTGGCTTGCGAGCTTCCATAGCGAGGGGCATCAAACTACGATAATTTTTCAGGGTCGCTAAAGCAAGCGGTCCATGAAGCGGCGAAACGCCTGCCCGATCCATGATTTCATGTTGAAAAGCGCCTGGAATTTGCTCCATCCAACGACCGTAAGCTTGAACCGGTCGATCGAGACGCATGGCGTGTTGAAGAACTATATAGCCGAGTGGTTGCATCGCTCCGACCGGCAAGGACACGCCGCGGTTGAGATTACGATCGTAGCGTTCTTTCCACTCTTCACGCCAAGACGAGAGCGCGGGACCAAGATTGCGCAGACCTTGAAGCGAAAAAAGATCCGGTGCTAGCGGCGTTATAACATGCGTAGCTGATAAAAGAGCGGCTCGGTTCAACGCTCCGAGATTTGGACCAACATCAATAAGTACGAGGTCAGCAGACCACTCGGCGCGTGCCGCCTCGATAATCCGGGCGAAAGCCGTTGTTTGCCTAACAGCGTTGATGCGTCTATCGAGCACGTTCGGCCAAGCCTGCGCGAGATCGCCCTCGAAGGAACTAAGACTCAAGTCTCCCGCGAGCAATCCAAAAGCGGGATCTATCTCGCTAATGAAAACCGGCGCTATATCACCCGTGCCCTCCATAATCGGTGCGACGGCACCAAAGAGCGTATCGGGGTGTGGCCCATCCGGCCACATTTTTAGGAAATCTTCTTCGGGAAGACACATAGCGCTCAGGTTGGCTTGTGGGTCCAAATCGACAGCCAGAACGCGAACGCCCAAATCGGAAAACATGGCAGCCAAGTGGTAAACTAAGGTCGTTTTACCGACGCCACCCTTGTTGTTGAAGAATGCGATGCTAGGCATTCGCAGCTCCGATGACTACGTTCACGAAATCACGTTCGACTTCAAAGCGAGGTTCTGGATTGCCATTCGCCCGAAGTGCCTTGCGTGACGCCTCGATACCGTATCCGAAGCGTTGGGCAAAGCCGAGCGTCTTTAATGCATCCGCAAGAATGGGATTGCGGTAATCCGTGATGCCGCGCTGGCCGAACGTTGACTTATTGACAGTTCCGAATGGACCGCCGGGATTTGAAATCTCGATTCTATCAGCGAAGGCATAGACTCGCACTGGCGCATTCGTTCCATCATAGTTGCGATGCATCAATGCGTTGATAGTAATTTCCGTTAATGCCACAAGGGGATAGCGAGGCACTTTAACATCTCGCTCGCCTTCCTCTTGTCGAAGAGAAACAGCAAGCGTGAGACGAAGAAGCTCTAGCGCCGCCGTAGCGATGGAGTCGATGCGGCCGGATGCAACCTTCTCATCGACGATGCCGCTGGTTACATCTTTACCCGCGAAGACTACGAACTGCAAGTATGCGCCGGGAACGAAACGTAGAGGATCAGCCCCGCTCACCAAAATTCCGCCAACTGTAGGAAGTTCTTTGAAGGCGAAGCGCAGAGCTTCTAGTTGTGCGAAGATCGTTCGACCATTTGCTTGCAAGATTTCGGGAGCATACGCCGCCGGCAGATAGGTTTTCTCGAAGAAGTCGATAGCCAGGTCATCAAGAGTAGCACTCTCGGCCACTCTATGGTCAAACGGCAGGTTTGTACGGCGTCGCCGCTCGACAAGGACGCGCTCATCCTGCGGGCTTGCAATCTGCGTCGTTGATCCGACACGAACCCAGACGCGCCCTCGATAACGCATCGGCGGGTCATCACAAGGGCGCACATGCACGACGGCACATGAATCACCGCCTAACTCAACCCGCTCGACAGAAATGCTCGGCAGCGGTTGTAGTGCCCCATCGGAGCGAATCTGCGCAAGGATCTCAAGCATGGTATCGTCGATTGCGACTCCGCAGAAACGTCCGACGTCGTTTATGCCAACCAGCAGATACCCGACTTCGTCGCTCCCTTCAAGATCGTTGGCGAGCGCACAGACCGCTTCGCGTAATGCCGCCTTCGTGTTTTCCTTGAATTCAGCGCGCTGTGATTCGCCCCGCTCAAGTATTTTCTGCAATTCCAGCCCACTCACCGCGCGAGCGCCTCGGGTGCGAGGGCTTCCGCGAACGGGTTCCAATAGTCCGCCGCCCGCTCGAACACGCCGTCGAAGCCGCGCCCGCCGTCGGGCGAACGCTTCACGTCGGCGAACGTCTTCGCATCGATCGCGGCCATCAAGCCGAGATCCGCCACACGCTCGAGCAACGCGTGCGCGTCGCGCAAGACGCTCTGCGCGCGGCGCTCGACGACGCCGTCGCGCTTGAATTCGATATCGTCGCCGAGATGGCGCGCCGTCGACATCACGTAACGCGCATTTTCGAGCGCGAGCGCGCGATCGCCGAGAAACGGCGTATGAATGGCTTCCGTCATCATGCCGCAAAGATGAATCGTCTGCTTCGTCATGACCGACGTCAGGTTGAACATCGCGTCGATGAGATGTCCCTTAAAAACGTCGCCCGTCATGTGCTTCGTCGGCGGCATATATTTAAGCGGCGCATCGGGGAAGACTTGCCGCGCGAGTTGCGCTTGCGCGATGGCGTAGAGAAAACCGTCTTCGAGCGACGGGTCG
Organism: uncultured bacterium; assembly: GCA_964244215.1. Lineage (GTDB taxonomy): Bacteria > Vulcanimicrobiota > Vulcanimicrobiia > Vulcanimicrobiales > Vulcanimicrobiaceae > CAXTIY01. Next base: position 11,779 of record CAXTIY010000002.1, on the reverse strand, counting down.
ATTTCGTAAGCGTCGCCGAGGCCGATCTGCGCGTTCGGCATACCCGCGCGATGCGCGAATGCTTCGTTGATGAATTGCGAAGCGAGCACCGCGGGCGCCTGTTCGACGGCGTCGGCCGTGGTAAGATAATTATCTTCGCCCGTATTGATGATGATGCCCGAGCGGGCGTTGAGCATGCGCGAGAAGTGCTGATCGACGAACGTGCGCTTCATATTGATGTCGCGAAAAAGTATCCCGTACATCGAGTCGTTGAGCAGCATGTCGAGCCGCTCGAGCGCCGCCATCGTTGCGATCTCGGGCATGCAGAGGCCGCTCGCGTAATTCGTGAGCATTACGTAACGGCCGAGACGCTGCGAGACCGCGTCGAGCGCCTCGCGCATGATGCGAAAATTTTCTTGCGTCGCGTATGTGCCGCCGAAGCCTTCGGTCGTCGCGCCGTACGGCACGAAATCGAGCAACGATTGCCCCGTCGAGCGGATCACCGCGATGATCTGCGCGCCCGCTTCCGCCGCCGCGATCGCGGCCGTCCGGTCTTCGTAGATGTTGCCGCTCGCCACGATCACGTACAGCAGCGGCGGCGGTAATTGCGGGTAGGCGGCGACTAGCCGTCCACGTTCCTCGCGGCGTGCGTCGATACGGCCGAGCGCGCGCGCGATCGTCCTCTCCAAAGCCACCCGTGCCGCAATCTCGGGAACGTCGTCGCCCGCGGCCGCGTCGAGCGAGCCGTCGCCGAGGGCGGCTGCCACGTCGTCTGCCGTACGGCCGGTTTGCGCCACGAGCGCTCCGATCGGTCGCGCCGCGCCGCCGCGCAAACGCTCGGCGCCCAGGCGTTCGGCGACGAGGTTCGGCAACGGAATATCGTCGCGTCCGACGCCGTCGATGCCGAGCAACCGCAGCACGGCGCGCTCGACGGAGACGGTCGAGTGCGCGGCGATGAAGTCATTTATAGGCCCCGAGATCGCGAGCGCGAGTGCGCGCGCTTCACCGACGAGCCCCGTATCGATTCGGAGTTGCATGGAACTGCAATGTCGTTCCCGACGGCGTGCCGGAAGTCTTTGGGCGCTCTTACGCGTGCGAAACTTATGACGCGCCGACCGGTAATCTAGCCACAAGAAAGAGGCGAGGAGGAATGGCGATCGCAGAGCAGGACGACGAGCAGTTGATCCAGCTCGTACTCGGCGGCAACAGCGACTGCTTTGCCGTCTTAGTCGACCGTTACAAACGCGGTATCACAAATTTTATCGGCGCGAGCGTGCGCGGTCCCTCGGACGTAGCGGATCTCACGCAAGAAACGTTCATGCGGGCATACGCCCACCTCGGCACGTTCAATCCGAGTCTCGGGCGCTTTTCCACCTGGATCTACCACATCGCCCGCAACGTCGTGCGCACGCATCTCGGCAAATCGCTGCGCCGCCCTCCCTGCGTCGATCTCGGCGAAGAACGCAGCCTCGAGACGGCGCTTCCCGATACGTCACCGAGCGCCGATCCTGCGGGCGGCATCTTGCGTGCCGAAGCCGAGGCCGGCGTGCGCGCGGCGCTCGCGGAACTGCCGGAACGCACGCGCACCGTCCTCTCGTTACGCTATTACGACAACATGGAATATCAAACGATCGCAGAAACCCTCGGGCTTTCGCTCGGCAACGTCAAGACGTTGATCCATCGCGGCAAGCTCGCCCTCGCGCAAAAATTACGCGACCGGGAAGAGTCTGCGGTCGCCGCACTCTCGCGTACGGATAAGCCCTTAGGAGCACCACGTGCGCTGCTCGTCTTTTAACGATTCCCTCGACGAATACGTCGAGGGCACGCTTACGGCTTCCGCTCGGATGCGCTTCGAGAACCATGCCGAGGCGTGCCCCGCGTGTGCCGCGCTGCTCGCCGAATACCGCGTTATCGATGCGTTGCTGCTCGCGCCGCGTAAGCTCGAACCGGCTCCGAATTTCACATTTGCGGTGATGGCCGAGGTGCGCTCGCTGCCGCCGCCGCGCCACCATCGCACCTCGCTCCTGGCCGTGCTCGGCACGTACGTCGCGTTCGGCTGGGTCACGATCGGTGCGTTCCTCTTATTCGGTGGCGTCCAGGCACGAGCCATGCTTGCAACGATCGGTGAGGGCTTCACCCATGCCGGCGCGAGCCTTCAATCGCTCTCGCACGTGACCAGCCGCACCTTCGGTGGCGAAACCTTCGACGTCACGGCCGCCATGGGCGGTTTGCTCGGGGCCGATCTCGTGGTGGCGGGGTGCGTCGCGCTGCTATACGCCTTCCGCCGCTCCCGGCGCGGCGCGAGCGCGCGAGCGACGGAGCTTTGCTGATGCGCCGCCTCGCGCTTCTGGTCTTCGCTTTCGCGACGTGCCTCGGCTTCACGGCGTCGGCTGCATCGGCGCAGAGCCACGAAGGCAAGATCGTCTGGTTCAGCAATCTCGAGCTCAACGACGGCGACGAGATCGATGGCAATCTCGACGTCGTTTTCGGCACGGTAACGTGCGATGACGGCGCGCAAATCCATGGAGACGTGCATACGTTCTTCGGCCATTTCGAACAAGACGACGGCTGCCAAATCGACGGCCGGGTCGCGACGGCGGGCGATTTTGAATCGCTGCCATGGTTCGGCCCGGTCGCAACCGGCAACTTCGCGCAAGATCGCGGCTTTTTCAAGAAACTTGCTTGGGACGTGGTCGTCGCATTCGCGTTCCTTCTCTTTCCGCTACGCGTGCGGATCGCAATGGACCGCGTGGAGAAGCATCCCGGGCTCTCCGGCATTACGGGGGCGGTCGTGACGGTCGCCGCGCTGCCGATCTGCGTGCTGTTGGCGCTGAGCGTTATCGGAATTCCACTCATTCCAATCGAAGCGGCCGTGCTGTGCGCGGGCCTTTGGATCGGGAACGCCGCGCTCGGACTGCTGCTGGGCCGGCGCCTTTACGAAATGCTGCGCCCGACGGCCACGCCGACTCCGCTCGCAGCGCTGGCGGTCGGTCTCGTCGTCATCACGGCGGCAGAATCGTTGCCCGTGGTCGGCTGGGCCGTCTTTGCGGTCGTCGCGCTCGTCGGTCTCGGGGCCGCGATTCTCGCGTTCGTCCGCGAATCGACGTTCCGCTCGTTCACGAGCGGGCCGGGGCCCGGAACCTCGGCGATGAATCGACCAGCATCTTCTTAGCCGTACGGCCAAAGCAACGATTACCGCTCGCCGCTAATGTGGAGACCCCATGGCACTCGTCGTAACCGGACTCTCGCCCGAAGGCGATCTCACGGCCTTGAAGCTCGCGCTATCGGAAGCCGGTCTCAGCGCGGACGGCCTGACGGTCATACAGCCCGGCGAAGGCGCGGACCGGGTCGGAAGCGGGCTCGCGGGCTCGGAGATAGCGAGTGGCGACTTCGGCACGGGAACGGGCGTGCCGGGCATCAACAGCTCGCGCCGGATGACCTCGTATTTCCGGAACGAAGCCGTCGACGATCGCCTTGGCGATCTCGAAATTCCCGAAAGCGAGATCGGCAACTACGCCGAAGCCCTCGAACGCGGCCGGACGGTCGTCGCGTACTACGCGAAAGCAGATACCATCGATCGTGTCGAGACGGCTTTCCGCAGTTCGGGCCTGCTGAACGTCCGCCGCTTCTAAAAGCGTTTAAGCGCGCAGCGGATGGTCTGCGGGCAGCTCGCCGCACCGTCCGCAGCTTTTGGCGTCGTCCGCCAGCCGGTCGCCGCACGAGCATACCCAGGCGAGGCGACGCGCGGGGCTTCCTACGACGAGCGCGTACGCCGGCACGTCGTGCGTCACGACGGCTCCCGCGCCGATCATCGCCCAAGCGCCGATCGCGATGCCCGGTAAAATCGTACTGTTCGCCCCGATCGCCGCGCCGTCGCCGACCGACGTTTCGCCGACTTCCCAATTGCCGTCGCGGAGCGGGGCGAAACCGGGATCGGTCGCCCGCGGTCTCCGGTCGTTCGTGAAAACCACATGGGGCCCGATAAAAACCCCGCGTCCGAGCGTGACCCCGTGATAGACGCAGGAGTAATTTTGCAGCTTCGAATCGTCGCCGATCACGACGTCGAAATCGACGAAAGCGCCTTTCCCGACGATGCAACGCGCTCCGATCCGAGCGCGCGTTCGCACCTGGGCCTGGTGCCAAATTTTGCAATCCGGCCCGATTTGCGCTCCGTCTTCAACGAGCGCCGTCGGATGGACGTAGGCGCCGGCGCCGAGAGTCGACGTCACAAGCTCGCGACGGCAAGTGCCGTCGGGATACGATTGATGTACGCGGTCGCTTCCTCCGCGATGCGTAGCGAAGCGAGCGCGATGCCGGGATTCGGCAAGGGACCACCCCGAATTCCGTTGACGAACACTTCGAGCTCGCACGCGAGCGGTTCGCGCTTGTGAACCGGTAGCGAGATCAGCGGTCCTTCTTTATACTGGCGCACGGGTCCTTCAAACGTGCCCGTCCGCTCGAACGCCACGCCCGGCGCAAACCAGGCCTCCTGCGTGATGTAATCGACTCGGCAATAGCCGTGCGTACCCGTGATGGAAAGCTCGCGCACTTTAACGGGCGTGACCCAATTCGCTTCGATCGACACCACGCAACCGGCCGCGTCGAGCATCAGCGTTGCAAAATCGAGCCGATCCTGAAGAACGGCCATGCCGCCCTGCGCGCAAAGCAGATTGAGGCGGGCACCCGTGATGAAGGCCGCCATATCGATATCGTGCACGCCGATATCGATCAAGACGCTCGCATCGCGGATACGCGGCGGCAGAACACCAACGCGGCGGGCCGACATGCTGATGAGGCGCCCGAGATTACCGCCCGCAACGAAATCGCGAATGGCGGTCATCGCCGGATTGTAGCGTTCGACGTAACCGACCATGAGCGGTAAGCCCGCCCGCTGGCAGCGCGCCATCAAACGCTTGGCAGCCTCCATCGTATGGGCGATCGGCTTTTCGATGAGCAACGCGACGCCCGCGTCGATGAAATCGGTTGCGACGTCCTCGTGCAGGCTCGTCGGCACGCAGATCACGACCCCATCGAGACCCTCGGCGATGAGCTTGCGGCTCGACTCGAAGGTGCGATGCCCGAACGACTCGGCTTGCGCCGCCGCGAGCGGCGAGTTCTCCGCGACGCCGACGAGCGTGACGTCCGGCATGGCTGCGAGATTGCGCGCGTGATGGCGCCCGATAGCGCCGAAACCGACCACGCCGACCCGAACGTTCGCGGCCATCCTCAGATCTCGCTCGCACCGACCGCCGCGCGAATCGCTGCGACGACATGGGCGAGTTGCGCCGGTTCGAGAAGCGGATGGATCGGTAAAGCCATGATCTGTTTGGAAACGCGTTCGGAAACCGGGAAGTCGCCCGGCCCGTACCCGTAGCTCGCGAAGAGCGGATGGAGGTGGAGCGGGGTCGGGTAGTAGATGCCCGACCCGACGTTCTGCGCCGCGAGCGCCGTGCGAACGGCGTCGCGATCGCTTCCGTTCGGAGTCGCTGCAGGATCGATCAGAATCGAATACTGATGGTACGCGTGGGCGACGCCCGGCGGAACGAACGGGGTCGTTACCCCAGCTATTTCGGCAAGGCCCGCATCGTAATGTGCGGCGTTCGAGCGGCGTCTGGCCGAGATCGACCCGAGTCGCGCGAGTTGGGCGCGGCCGATCGCAGCACTGAGATCGGTCATCCGGTAGTTGTAGCCGAGCGACAGATATTCGTAACGTTCGCCTTGACCGTGGTGGCGGAAGCGCCGGGCGCTCGCCGCGACGGCATCGTCGTTCGTGGTCAGCATTCCGCCTTCGCCCGTCATCAAATTCTTCGTAGCATAGAACGAGAACGAGGCCGCGTCGCCAAAAGAACCCGCCGCCCGTCCGTCACGCCAAGCTCCGATGGCCTGACATGCGTCTTCAACGAAACGAATGCCGGCGGAGCGAAGATTCCCGAGACCTGCCGGATCGATCGGCAGACCGAAGAGGTCGACGAGAACCGCTCCCTTGGTAGCCGAGCCGCTCGCCGCAAGAGCCGCGGCCGGGTCGAGATTGAACGTCCGCGGATCGATATCGAGAAAGCGTGGTATCGCTCGCTGCATCAAAATCGGCGTTGCGGTTGCGGCAAACGTAAACGGAGTGACGAGCACTTCATCGCCGTCGCCGATACCGAGTGCTTCGAGCGCCGCGTGATTGGCGGCCGTGCCGTTGTTCATGGCAACGGCGTGTGCGATGCCCACGGCGGCCGCGAATTCACGCTCGAAAGCGGCGACTTCGGGACCCTGCGCGAGCTGGCCCGAACGAAGGACCGCAACGACCGCGGCGACTTCTTCCTCGCCGACATGCGGAACGACGAGCGGTACTGAAATGGTTGTCTCGATCATCAGAAACGAAGGGCCTCCCCGGACCCTTTTACCAATATCGGCAAAGAGCATGCGGACAAGCTCTTGCCTTACGGTATAACGCGTCTTGGGCGCTCCGCGTTGCTTCCCTCCGCACAACGTGTTAAGAAACTCACTCTAAGCGCTATTTTAGACGTTTAATTAATTCAAGGTTCGACGCGACAAATGAAGATTGTTTCCATCGTTGGGGCCCGACCCGAGTTCGTGCAAGTCGCGGTGCTCTCGCGCGTCCTTCGACGGCGGCATGAAGAAGTGCTCGTACACACGGGCCAACATTACGACGAACGGATGTCGGAGAGCTTCTTCGAGCAACTCGGTATTCCGCAACCCGATTTTAATCTCGGAACGAAAGCGCGCGGCTCGAGCGCGCAGACGGGCGAGATGCTCGCGGGCTTGGCGGAGGTCATCGCGAGCGTCGCACCGGATCTCGTTATCGTGCGCGGCGACACGAATAGCACGCTCGCCGGCGCCATCGCTGCCAAGCAACTGCTATTACCGCTCGCGCACATCGAAGGCGGCATGCGTTCGTACGATCGCACGATGCCCGAAGAAATCAATCGCGTCGTTGCGGATCATATTTCCGATATCGCTCTGGTAACCGACGAAGCCGCACGCGAACGCTTGTCTCTCGAAGGCGTGCGCGACCACGTGCACGTTTGCGGCGACGTCATGTTCGATGTCTTTTTGCGCGCGCGAGAACCGGCGCGCGCGCAACTGGGCGAGCGTTTACGTGCGCTTGCTAAAGAACCGTACGATTTGCTGACGCTGCACCGCGCGGAAAACACGGACGACCGCGAACGTTTGCAAGCGATCGTCGCAGGTTTCGTGGGCGCCCCGCGACGCGTTATCTTTCCGATCCATCCGCGTACCGCGGCCCGGCTTGCCGAATTCGACCTCACGCTACCGCAAGAGATCGTGCCGATCGAACCGCTCGGTTATTTAGATATCGTCGCACTGGAATGCGGCGCGCGAGCGATTTTTACGGATTCCGGCGGCGTGCAGCGCGAAGCGTATTTCGCGGAAGTGCCGTGCGTCACGTTACGCGATACGACCGAATGGACGAACACGGTGGACGCCGGGTGGAACCGGCTGGTTGGTGCGAATACGAATGCGATCCGCAGCGCCTTGCAGGCCGACTATCCGCGGCCGGCCGCACATCCACCGCTCTTCGGCGCGGGCGATGCGGCCGAACGCATCGTGGCGGCGCTCGAAAGCTCCCAGACGCAAGCGCTCGTCGATCGAGCGCGCGTTACGAGAGCGGCCCGCGGTTATGCCACGTCGGCGGTCGAACGCACCGGAACCCGCACGACGACCGACGCGTCGATACGATAGAGCGAACTTGCGAGTGCGAGCGCGTTGCCCACGATTAAAACGGTGATGACGTCGCTCAGTCGAGCGTGATGCAGTGAGATGCAGGCGATCTCTCCGATCGCGACGATCGTAAGCGGAACGATGAAATCGAAACGATGCAAGCCGATCTTAAACGTCACCACGACGTTGAGCGCAGCGAGCATCACCATCGCGACGCCGTACGAGAAGACGTACGGGGCCGCCGGCGCGAAAGAGGCACCGGCGAGCGTCGTGACGATGAGCGCGGGGGCTAGTCCGTAAACGACTAGGCCGATTGCAGATATAGCGACGATCACGGCCATCGCTTGCAAGAAGATCGGGAGTGCGGAGCGTCCGCCGAGTGCGAGTCGCGTCGCCTTGGGCAGCAGCACGGTCGGCACGAAGGCTACGAAAAAGAATAGTATTTTCCCCGATAGCGATAACGCGCCATAGAGGCCGGCCGTCGTCGGATCGGCGTAATGCTTTACGACGATTACGTCGAAATAACCGATGACGGTCAGCATCACCGTCGCGAGCGCGACGTTCGCCGTGGTCAGCATGAGCCTGCGAAAATCGACGTACAGCTTCGTGTCGCGCGTTTTGCCGAAGCGGCGTAGCAGCACGGTTCCCGTCGCGACCAGACTGAGCGTCGAACCGATCGTCCATCCGGCGAACGCTCCCGTCACGCCGAAACCGAGATACACGAACCCGATGCCGAGCAGCGCTTTAACGAAACTCTCCATCGTCGCGAAAACCGAAAACGTTACGAACTCTTCGAGGCCCACGAAGACGGCCCGAAGCGGAGCGTTGGCAACGGTGAGACCGATGATCACCACGTCGAGCGCGATCGCGTCGACGTCCTGCACTTTGAGGAAGTTCGCGATCGCATGCGACGCGAGCACGCCGATGGCGATCGCAACCACGGCCGCAACGGCGCTAAATGCCATGAGCTTGCGAATGAAGAGCGTTAACTTCGGCACGTCGCCGACCGCGTGCAGCTCCGCCACGTACTTTATCACGACCGTGCCCGTAATCGCGGCGAGCGTCGAGCAGATCATGTAGGCCGCGTTAAGCGCGGAGAGGACGCCGTACTGTACGACGCCGATTCGGCGGCTTATCGCAAAGTGAAACGCGTAGCCGAGCGCGTTGACGAGCGTGCTCGCGCAAAACACGATGAACGACTGTCGCACGAAATCGTTTCGCGCCAGCCGCCGCGCGTGACCGATAAGTTCAAGCAATCGTGATCTCGAGATTCTCCGGCGGCTCGCTCGCTTCGAATTTCTGCATCAACAAACGTGCCGAGATCGATAGCTCTTCGACGCCCATCAACCGCGCCGCTCCGAGGAAGACGAACGCTCCGATCGTCACTTGGCCGACGAGATACCACGCACGGGCGGCGAAAGTCGGCCCGACGCTGACCCCGAGCGACGCGATCCATGCCAAGGCGAAAATCATCACGCAGGAACAGATCGCGATACGAAGCGCGGATGCGGCGAGAACCCGCCAATCGAAACCACCGAGCAAACGCCAGACGAGGGTGCATAAGAGCGCCGCCTGTACCCACTGGCTAACCGAATTTGCGAGCAGCAATCCGCGCGCTCCGAGCGGGCCGAGCCAGATGAGGGACAACCCGACGTTGAGCAGCACCGTAAAGACGGAAATGGCAACCGTAAAGCGCGTCTCGCGGCACGCGAAGCAGCAACGCGTGAGCACGATGCATGCGGCGAGACCGACGAGGCCGATCGCCGAATACGGAAGCAGACCCGCGCAGAGATCGGTCGCGCTGCTCCGAAATGCGCCGCGCTGAAAAAGTGCCGCGATCATCGGGTGCGCGAGCGCGATGAGCGCGAAGACGGCCGGTATCGTGATGAAATTCACGAGCCGCAGCCCCATGACGACGTTGCGCCGCATGCCGATGCGATTGGCGCTTGCAAACTGCGATGCGAGTAGCGGAAAAATAACGGTCGCGATGGCGACCGCGAAGATTTGCTGCGGAAAGCCGACGAGCTTCGTCGCGTAATTCATACCGGAGATGTAGCCTGCCGACAGCGTCGAGGCAAAATGCCGGTCGAAGAAGATAGCGAGTTGCCCCGCGGCCGAGCCGACGACGATCGGTCCGAGCATTTGCCATATCTTTGCAAGCCCCGGATGATGCAGGTCGATTACGGGCCGATACATCTGCGAGCGCACGACTTCGGGCAATTGCACCAGCAGTTGCGCGACGAGCCCGAGCGCCGTGCCGAGCACGAGTGAAAAGATGCCGAAACGTTGCGTGAAGGCGAGCACCATTGCGATCGTCACGAGGTTGACCGCGATACCGGCGAAGGCCGCTGCGGAGAAACGATTGCGCGCGTTGAGCATGGCGCTGACCACGCCCGCAAGGCTCGTAGCGACGATGCTCGGCATGAGGCAGCGCGTCATATCGATCGTCATACGCAACTGATCCGGCCCGAAACCGTGCGCGATGACCGGCACGTAAAACGGCGCGTAGACCCAGCCGATCACGGCGAGCAGCGATAGACCGATCGCGAGCAGGTTGAAGACCGTACTCGCCAAACGCGATACGGCGAGATCGTCGCCGCGTGCGACGAATTCGGAGAAGACCGGGACGAGTGCGCTTACGAGCGCGCCGTTGAATACGCCGAACAGGATCGTCGGGATCGTTACGGCCGCGAGGAAAGCGTCCATCTCGATTTGCGTGCCGAAGAACCGAGCATCGACGACTTCTCGACCGAAACCGAGGATGCTCGATACGAGCGTCGCGGCCATGACGACGATCGTCGAGCGGGCGAGTGAGCGGTTCGTCGTCGTCGGAACCGCGCGTAAGATAATCCGCGCTTGATCGCCGCCGCGACGACTAATGAGCGCCCTCGCCACCAACGACCGCGGGAATCGTCTTGAGCAAAATCACGAAATCGCCGAGCGGCGTCCACGTATCGATGTAATGATTATCGAGTCGCATCCATTCATCGAACGAAACGTTCGAGCGACCGGAGATCTGCCACAAACACGTGATGCCGGGCTTGACCGTGAGACGCCGGAGCGCGAAATCGTCGTAGGAGCGCACTTCGCACACCAGCGGTGGCCGCGGTCCGACGAGTGACAGATCGCCGCGTACTACGTTGATAAGGTTCGGTAGCTCGTCGATACTCGTACGGCGCAGTAGCTTCCCGAGCCGGTGGAGGCGCGGATCGTTGCGGAGCTTGAACACGGGTCCGTCGACTTCACTGAAGGAGCGCATTTCATCGTGCGTGAGATGAGCGCCGTCGATCATGGTGCGAAGTTTGCAGAGTTTGAAGCGTCGACCGTCTTTGCCGACGCGTTCTTGCCAAAAAAACGGAGACCCCGGTGAAACGCAGACGATTCCGAGCGCCGCCAGAGCGACGAGCGGGGAAGCGACTACGATGACGGTTACCGATACGGCGAGGTCGAGGACGCGCTTAAGGGCCGTCCAAGAGGCCGGCACGTGGCGCGGGGCTCGTGCGAGGGCCGGTTTACGGCGGGGAGGTGCGAGCAATCCGGGTAGTTTCGTCTGCGGCGTCAAGCGCGCGCCGAGCCGGCCGCTGCCAGCGTCTCCGAAACCCGCTGACCGACATAGTCGAAGCCACGAATCGTGCCTACGGACCCGCGGCGTTCTCCGACTTCCACATACGGCGCGAACTCGCGCGTGTGGTCGGAACCTGGCGCCGTCGGATCGCAGCCGTGATCGGCAGTAAAGATAGCGAGGTCTCCCGGTCGTAAGAGCGCTTCGAGACGAGGCACGTGTCCATCGAGACGCTCGAGTGCCGCAGCATAGCCGCGCACGTCGCGCCGATGACCGAACTTCGTATCGAAGTCGTTGAGATTCGTGAAGATAAAGCCGGAATCGATAGAACGCAAAAGCCCGTAGGTGCGTTCCATCGCTTCTTCATTATCGGCAACGCGCGACGACGTCGTTACGCCACGCCCACTGAAGATATCGCATATCTTTCCCACCGCGTGAACGCTCGTGCCGGAATTCGATAAGCGATCCAAGAGATTGGGTGGCGGCTCTACAGCGTAGTCGCGCCGATTCGGCGTGCGCGAAAACGTTCCCGGCTTGCCGCTAAAAGGT
>CAXTIY010000001.1:23158-33628 GCA_964244215.1 uncultured bacterium | reverse complement strand
ATCTCGACCGACGTGAAGTTTCTCGATCACATGCTCGATGCGTTTGCGAAGCATTCCGGCTGTGGGTTGAACGTTCGCGCGAGCGGCGACGGCATGGACCATCATCATCTCATCGAGGACGTGGGTATCGCGCTCGGCTCCGCGATGCGCGACGCGCTCGGCGAGCGGCGCGGCCTCGCGCGCTTCGGTTCGATCGCCGTGCCGCTCGACGACGCGCTCGTACTCGCGAGCGTCGACCTCTCGGGCCGCGCGTGGCTTAATTTCACCGTGCGCTTCGGTGTGGAGAATCTCGGCGATCTAAAAACAGAATTGATCTCGCACTTTTTTCATAGCGTGAGCGACAACGGCCGCTTCAATCTGCATCTCTTGCAGATGGCGGGCGAAAACTCACACCATCTTTGCGAGGCGACCTTCAAAGCGTTCGCGCGCGCGTTCGCGGCGGCAAAAGTTCGTACGGACGACGTTTCTATTCCGTCGACGAAAGGGCTTTTGGCATAGCGCATGTCCGCTTCCAATAACTCAAACGGTCACGCGCAACGGGTCGTCTTTAAGCTCGTCGACGAGCACGAGAACGTGGTCGCTTCCTTGCCGTTGCTCGATGCGACGGTCGGCGCGAAAGCGGTCGATGTCGGCCCTTTGCTCGACGACGCGCACATCACGACCTACGATCCCGGCTTCTCGAGTACCGCGAGTTGCCGTTCCGCGATCACCTACGTCGACGGCGACAAAGGCATCTTGCTCTACCGCGGCTACGCGATCGACGATCTCGTCGCCAATAGCTCGTTCATCGAAGTCGCGTATTTGCTGATCTTCGGAGAGTTGCCGACACGTGCGTCGCTCGATCAATTCTCGAGCGACGTCACGCATCACACGATGTTGCACGAACAACTCTCGGCTTTCTACCGAGGCTTCCGGCGCGACGCGCATCCGATGGCGATCATGCTCGGCGTCGTGGGCGCCCTCTCGGCGTTCTATCCCGATTCGATCGACGTGCTCGATCCGCGTCAACGCCTCATTTCGATCGAACGGCTCATCGCGAAGATGCCGACCATCGCCGCGATGGCCTACAAGTATTCGGTCGGTCAACCGTTCGTCTATCCGCTCAATAAGTTCGACTACTGTTCGAATTTCTTGCACATGATGTTTTCGGTTCCGGCCGAGCCCTACGTGCCGAGCCCCATTCAAGCCAAGGCCATGAACGCGCTGTTGATCGTGCAAGCGGATCACGAACAAAACGCTTCGACGTCGACCGTACGCACGGTCGGTTCGAGTCGCGCAAATCCCTTCGCATGCGTGGCCGCGGGAATTTCGTCGCTCTGGGGTCCGATTCACGGCGGTGCGAACGAAGCCGTACTGAACATGCTGATGAGCATCGGCTCCAAAGAAAATCTGCCCGCTATCATCCGGCGAGCCAAAGATAAGAACGATCCGTTCCGCTTGATGGGCTTCGGTCATCGCGTCTACAAGAGCTACGACCCGCGAGCCAAAGTGATGCGCGAAGTGTACGAAGCGTTGCTCGCGGAGACGGGGGTGGCCGCTGCGGCCGACCCGATGTTCGAACTGGCAAAAGAACTCGAACAACTGGCGCTCGAAGACGACTACTTCGTTTCGCGCAAACTCTATCCCAACGTCGATTTTTACAGCGGCTTGATCATGCGCGCGCTCGGGATTCCGATCAATATGTTCACCGCGATCTTCGCGCTTTCGCGCACGGTCGGCTGGCTCTCGCACTGGAAAGAAATGAGCGAGGATCCCGAGCAACGCATCACGCGACCTCGTCAACTCTACGTCGGCCCCGCGCAGCGCGCGTATGCCCATTTCGAAGAGCGCACCGGGAGCGGTGGGCAGATGCCCGTCGGCCCGGCGATGCCGGGCGAGCCGAGTACCGTCGGAGCTTGAGCCCGCGTTGATCGCGGTCATCGATTACGGCGGCGGCAATCTCGGTTCGCTTATCTCGGCGCTCGAACGGCGCGGAGCCGATTTCGACGTAACGAACGACCCGGCTGCGGTCGCGAACGCGGAAGCCGCGATCTTGCCGGGCGACGGTGCGTTCGGAGCGACGATGGCGGCGCTGCGGTCGCGCGAACTCGATGTGGCGACGCGAGCGCTCGTCGCGGCGAACCGTCCCTTTCTCGGCATCTGCGTCGGCATGCAATTGCTGTACGAGTCGAGCGACGAGCACGGGAATCACGCGGGGCTCGGCATACTCGAAGGACGCATTTCGCGCTTCACGCGGGCCGCGCCGCGCGTGCCGCACATGGGCTGGAACTCCCTCGAGTTGCTCGGCACGCACCCGTTCGTGCACGGCGTCGCTACGGGCTCGTACGCCTACTTCTTACACAGCTATCGCGCAGCGGTAGACGGCCATACGCTCGCAGCGGCGGACCACGGCGAGCGTTTCGCCGCAATCGTCGCGCGGGGCAACGTGATGGCGACGCAGTTTCATCCCGAGAAGAGTCAAGCGACGGGCGCGATGTTGCTCGACAACTTCATCGCGCTCGCAAGCGCGGCGGAGACGCAGCCGGCGCAGCGATGACGATCGTCCCGGCGATCGATTTACGCGCCGGCCGCTGCGTGCGCTTACTGTACGGCGATCCGGCGCAAGAGACGCGCTACGACGGCGATCCGGTCGAGCGCGCGCGCGATTTCGTTCGCGCGGGCGCGACGCGCTTGCACGTGGTCGATCTCGACGGCGCTTTCGGAACGGGAGAAAATATCGCGGCGCTCGCGGCGATCTGCCGCGCGGTCGAGGTGCCGGTGCAGACCGGCGGCGGTATTCGTACCCGCGCGGACGTTCGCAGCCGCCTCGCGGCGGGCGCTGCGTTCGCCATCCTCGGCACGATGCTCGTCGAAGCGCCGGGCGTCGCGCGGGCCGTCGTCGCCGAAATCGGCGTGCGCGCGATTGCGGGTGTGGACGCGCGCGGAGCGGCGGTCGCGGTGCGCGGCTGGCAGAGCGCCGCGCCGCTCGAGCGCGATGCCTTCGTAAAAGAACTCGCACGCGCGGGCTTCGAGCGAATCGTGTTCACGGAGATCGCGCGCGACGGCGCGGGCACGGGTTACGATGTCGCGGCGCTCTCCGCCGTCGCGAAACTCTCGACGCTACGCGTAACGGCGAGCGGCGGCGCGAAGACGCTCGGCGATCTGCGCGCTCTCGCGGCGGGCACGCCGCCGAACGTCGATCACGCGATCGTCGGCCGCGCGCTCTATGAGGGCACGCTCGACGTGCGCGATGCGATCGCCGCGCTCGCTTCAACATAACGGCGCGGTATCTCCGCGGGCAGACGCGCGACGAGTTCGTAGCCGATCGTACCGGCAGCGGCCGCGAAGTCGTTCGCATCGGACCGTGCTTCGCCGTCGCGTCCCACGAGCGTGACGCAGCTGCCGGTTCGTGCGGCCGGAACGTCCGTCACGTCGAGGAAGCTCATGTTCATGCAAATGCGGCCGACGAACGGCACGCGCCGGCCGAGCACGATCGCCGAGCCGCGGTTCGAAAGTGCGCGCGGCAAACCTTCGGCGTAACCGATCGGCAAGACGCCGATGCGCGACCGCCGCTCGGTAACGAACGTGCAGCCGTAACCGACGGAGCGTCCGGCCGGAACGTCGCGCACGACGACGAGTTCGGTCGTCCACGTGAGCGCCGGCTCGAGTTCCACGCTCGGCCCGACGGCCGCGCGCGTTTCGGCGGAGGGCCAAATGCCGTAGGTCGCGATCCCGGCGCGAATCATATCGAGCCGTAGATCCGGAAACAGCATCGCGGCGGCCGACGCTGCGGCATGGCTGCGTACGCCGCGCTCGGAGAGCTGCGCGGCCACGGGGGCGAGTGCCGCCTTGAAAAGCGCGAGCTGACCGAGTGTGTAGGCGGATTCGAGTTCTTCGGCCGCGGCGAGGTGCGTGTAAACGCCGCGCAGCGCGAGCGCCCGCGCGCTTAGATACTTCGAGAGCACGGCCGCCGCGTGCTCTGCGTCGAGTCCTAGGCGCGTGACGCCCGTGTCGATCTTCGCGTGCACCGGAAACGGCGCGCCACGGCGCTCGGCCGTGCGCGTTACGTCGCGCAGAAACGTTCCTTCGCTCCAGAGCGTGAGCGCCGCGCCCGTCGCATGCACGCCGTCGAGTTCGCTCGGCGCGACGGGACCTAGAATGAGGATCGGGGTCATTATTGCTGCGGCACGCAGCGCGAGCGCTTCGTCCGCGCGGTACACGCAAAAAGTGTCGACGACGTGCTCGAGCGCGCGTGCGGTCGGGACGAGCCCGTGACCGTACGCGTTCGCTTTGACGACCGCCGCATAGCACGCGGGCGCGCAGAAAGCGCGCAGGCGGCTCACGTTACGGCGCAGCGCCGCCGCGTCGATCGTCAGTTCCGCAATCACGCGGGCTCCAAGCGCTTCACGATGTACGCAACCGGAAGACCGAAGAAAAAGACGTGCGCGACGAACGCATTGAGTAGCGTAAAAGAGTTCGGCAGAAGATAGATGTTCGTCAACACTTCGCCGAGTTGCATCGAGATCATTACGAAGATGCCGAATGAAACGCCCGACAGCAGCGGACGCGCGCGTATCTGCGGCGTTCGCGCTGCGAGATACGCATAGCCGAGAGACCACGCGAGGCTGATCAGCACGTGTAGCGCGATGCCGAGAAGGACGGCTGCCGGTGCCGTATAAGCGGCTTTTCCGAGGGCGGCCGAGGCAACGTAGCGATAGAACGTCTCGAGCGTCGCAGCATGAAAGAGATACACGACGGTCACGATCAAATAAGCGTCGATCAGAATGGCGCCGGTCAACCCGGCGACGATTCCGCCGCGCAGCCATCGGCCGGCCGGGGCCGTTCGTTCTTGCATTCTCGCGTGTTTCGACGCGAC
Source organism: uncultured bacterium (assembly GCA_964244215.1). Taxonomy (GTDB): domain Bacteria; phylum Vulcanimicrobiota; class Vulcanimicrobiia; order Vulcanimicrobiales; family Vulcanimicrobiaceae; genus CAXTIY01. Next base: position 28,773 of record CAXTIY010000001.1, on the reverse strand, counting down.
GCGTGAGAGGTACCGCCGCAAGCGCGGTTGCCGACGCTTCTCCATGTGGTCAACATCGGCTGTCGTTCGCCGTCCCCGCGATGCAAGTAAAGCCCGCGTGACCGGAGAACGCGGCCGAATGACGAGACGCTGTTTATGGCTCTGCGTCGTTCTGTGCGTTCTCGTACAGGGCTTCGCTTCTATTCGCGCGCTGGCCGGTACCACGGGGGCGCTCGTCGGGCGCGTGTTCGATGCGAAGTCCGGCACGCCGGTTGCGGGCGCGCGCGTCAGCGTCGCGTCGCCTTCCCAAAACGCGACCTCCGTCACAGGACCAGGCGGCGAGTTCCGCTTTCTCTCGCTCGCACCCGATACGTACGTGCTCAGTGTCGAAAGTGCGGGCTTCGATCCCGTCTCGCTAAGTGGCGTCACGATTACGGCGGACCAATCGCAGAGCATTCCGGTCAGCGTGAATAAAACGCTCAAGACGATCGGTAAAGTGACGAGCCGTAATTCCGGCGACTTGATCCGGCCGGGTACGACGAGCGACGTCTATTCGGTAAGCGGCGCGGCCGCGGGCGCTTCGCAAGCGCTCGGCGGCCCCGGCAGCCTCACGAATGCCTACGGCCAGATCGCGTCGGTACCGGGCGTCGTCGTTCAGCAAGGCCAACAGGGCTGGTACCAGCAGCTTTCGATTCGCGGCGGCGATATCGACCAGGTCGGCTACGAACTCGACGGCATCCCGGTCAATCGTGTGTACGACAACGCGCCGCAAACGATGCTCTCGACGCTCGGGCAGCAAGAATTGCAAGTCTATACGGGCGGCACTCCCGCAACCTCCGATGGCCAGGGGCTTTCCGGCTACGTCAATCAGGTAATTCGGACGGGTACCTATCCCGGTTTCGTCGATGCGAAGCTCGGCATCGCGGGCCCCGCATACCTGCATCAAGCCTCGCTCGAATTCGGCGGCGCGAATAAGAATCGCACGTTGACGTACTACGTCGGCGTCGCGGGCGCGAATCAAGATTTCCGCTATCTCGATCAATTCCAAGGTACGAGCGATCCGCGCTTCTTCTATCCGATCGCCTATCCGTTCACCAACCGCTTCAATATCTATGACGGTTCGCCGAACCCGCTAACGGGCGCGCCCGCGACCGTGGGGAACGGCATCTATTTCGGGCCCGGAAATTCGTATGCGATCGCGAGCCTCTCGCAGCGCGATTCGATCGCGAACGTGCACGTCGCGATTCCGCATAAGCACGACGCAACGCGCGACGATTTGCAGTTCCTCTACGTGACGAGCGAGATTTTCAACAGCTACTACAGTTCCGTTAACGATCAAGGCGGCCGGGCTCTCGTCGGCAGCGCCCTCTCGGTCGGTAACGACGGCCTGACGAGCGGCGCCGCGAGCTGGCACGACGGTTACGTTTACAACGGTCCCGTCTTCGCTCCGCCGAACGCGAGTCAAATCTCGCCGTACTACTTTATGAGCAGCCAGCAGCCGCGCGCGTTCAATGCGGCCATTCCCGATAGCGCGCGCGATACGAACGACAACGGCGTCTCGATCTTCAAGGTTCAATACCAGAAAAATTTCAACGCGCAGTCGTATCTGCGCGCCTACGGCTATTCGCTATACTCGAATTGGTTCATTACGGGCCAAGCGAATCAGAATTTCACTTGTTGTTTCGGCGCGGAGCTCAACGATTACGAGATTCCGAGCCACACGTACGGTGCGAATCTGACGTATTCGAACCAACTCGATTCCAAGAATCTCTTGACGCTGACGGGCTCGTACGCCCAAACCAAGATTCAGCGACGCTATTCGTACGGGTTTCCCGGTAACCAAGGCGACGGAACGGCGTTTACCAATCTCATCGATCCTACGAACGCCCAGGCGACGGGCCACTGTTACGATCCGGCGAGCGGCGGCTATGCCGATTGCTTCAATAGCGCACGCGGGACGTTCAATATTCCGGTGGCCGGAGGCCCGGCAGCCGCGGGTTCGGGTTTACTGCCCATCACGGCGACGGCCTTCGCGGGCGGGGCGCATCCGCAGTTCCTCGTTACCGAGAACGGGGCGGCGGGGCGCATCAACAACGTTTCGCCGATCACGCAAGCCGCATCGCTTACCGACCAGTTCCGGCCGAACGATCGTACGACGCTGAGCCTCGGCATCCGGATCGAAGATTATATCGACCGGCTCGCGGACGTGACGGGCGGACCGACGGGCGCCTTCTGGGTGCGCGCCTACGATAACGAATTCTGCTACAAGCCGGGCGTTTTCGGCGCGGTCAACGTCGCCAAGAACGGCGTGACGCCGAGTGCCGCGGGCGTCTTCGCGACGGCCGCCAATTGCACCGCAAGCGCCGGTCCGGGCTACCTGCCGGCCGACTTCTCGATCGCGCCCGGTGGGAATCTCTCGCACACGCAAGTGCAGCCGCGCATCGCGCTCACGTACACGATCGATCCCGATACGGTCGTGCGCGCGTCGTACGGCGTCTATTCGCGCCCGGTCAATACGTCGTGGCTGCAATACAACGATCTCAACAGCCGCGACTTCACATCGTACGCGGGCTCAAACTTCCTCGGCTTCGGCTTCCATACGCAGAATCACGATCTGCGTCCCGACACGTCGTACAATTACGATTTGTCGCTCGAGAAGCATCTGCGGGGCACGGACATCTCGGGTAAAGTCACGCCGTTCTATCGCAGCACGCGCGATCAACTCCAGGCTTTCCCACTCGGCGTCGGCGGCATCGTGAGCGGGTTCAACGTCGGACATCAAACCTCGAGCGGCGTCGAACTCGCGCTACGCAAGGGGGACTTTGCCCGGGACGGTCTTTCCGCGCAACTCTCGTATACGCACACGCGTAGCCGCATTACGTATTCGGCATTTCCATCCGGCACGAACGTGATCGATACGCTCAATGCGTACGTGCAGGAATACAATTCGTATACGAAGGGCTGCGCGGGCCGGATCACCCGTGCCAATGCGAGCGCGTGCGGTCTTGCGGCCGGAACGGTTAACGGCAATGCGAACGGCACGTTCACCTCGGCGAACGGGACCGTGCGGAATCCGTACTTTACGTCCGCGCTGCAGCCGCTCTTCGACGTGAACGGCCAGTACACGACGTACGATCAAATACCGCAACCGTTCGTCGGCGAAAACGGCTACGAAACGCCGGACGTCGTGGCGCTCGTCACGAGTTTCCGCCATCACGGCTTTTCCATCGCACCGAGCCTGACGTTTAGTTCGGGCTCCTCCTACGGTTCGCCGATTAGCTATCCCGGTTACATACCGAACGGCGGCTGCGCGCCGCTCGCCGGAACGACGAACGCGAACCCGTCTACTTGCCTCGGATCCTCGAGCGTGAGCGGCCAGAGCTTCCTCTTCATTCCGGACGCCTTCACCGGGAAGTTCGACGGACTCGGTACGTTCCAACAACCGGCGCGCCTAAGCCTCAATCTCGGCATCGGGTACGATCTCAACAAAACGGTCTCGTTCAACGTGACGATGACCGGCCTCGTCGACCGTTGCTTCCAGCGCGGCTATGCTTGGGACGATAAGAACATTTGCGTGTATTCGCAATTGCCCTCGGGCGGCGCCGGCCTCGGACCCTCCGGCAACTTCATTCCGATCGCAGCGACGCCGATCCAAATTCGCTATCCGTACGGCCCGTTCAACAACAATCTCAATACGGGTTTCGTCGGAACGACTATTCCGTTCGAAGCCGCGGCGACGATGAACGTGAAACTATGAACTGTCGCGCATATCGAACCGCGTGTATCGCTCGCGCTTCGTTCGGCTACTCTTCGACTGCGATCGCGTTTGCCGCGCGCTGCAAAACGGCGGCAAAAGCGCGCCGCACGGTCGGGAGCGGCGGCTGCGTCGCGGCCACGGGGCGCCGCTCTACGAGCAGCCGGTAAGTTGCGGCTTCGCGAAGCACTCCAAAAACGGCTGTAGCCGATGGTGTTCGCCCGATACCTGCGGCAATCGTTCCAGAGTTAAACGCTACCGAGAGCGGCGCGCAAACGACGCCACATGAGCGCGGCATCGCGCCTAAGGCGGATCGGGAAGACTTGCGGCTCGTGCCGCTGCCATAAGCGCTTCATCGGTAGTCGCGAGCGGAGCGTGCCGGCGCAAGACCAATTTAAGTAAGCCGCGTCGTAGACGCTGATTCCGTACCGCGCCGCCACTCTTGCCTCAGCGCCGAATAGGCTCATCACTTCATCATCGACGGTGATGGCCAGTTCGGTCACTGGTTCTCCGGCGTCGATGAGCTCGGAAAGATGGCTCTTTGCGTCAAAGACGCCGATCGTCCTCATAAAGCTAGTTTAATTTCTGGCCAGAACTCCGCAAGTAGATGGTAATGCAGCTGTCGACCCTCCCTTGCACTCTCGGACCGAGTCTGCTAAGATTCTCATCGCTGGCAGTAAGCTGCCATGAGTGCTAATAGCATTATTAACGTGTGGGAGGCAATTTTACTCGTGAATCTCAAGCCTTTGGGCGATCGTCTGGTCGTCGAGCACGTCGAGCAAGCTGAAAAAACGTCCGGTGGCGTTTTCTTGCCTGACACCGCCAAGGAAAAGCCCCAGGAGGGCAGTGTCCTTGCCGTCGGTTCCGGCCGTACGCTCGACAACGGCACCAAGCTCGCTATGGACGTCAAAGTCGGCGACAAAATTATCTATTCGAAGTACAGCGGCTCCGAGATCAAGCTCGAGGGCAAAGACTATCTCATCATCTCGGAAAAAGACGTGCTGGCTATCTTTTCCGATTCCAAAGTTCCGGTAGGAGTCTAGTTAAGAATGGCTGCTAAAGAACTCGTATTCGACGAGAACGCACGTCGCGCACTCGAGCGCGGTGCCAATATCCTGGCCGACGCGGTTAAAGTAACCCTCGGACCCAAAGGGCGCAACGTCGTCCTCGACAAGAAGTTCGGCTCGCCGACGATCACCAACGACGGTGTGACGATCGCCAAGGAAATCGAACTTCCGAACACCTTCGAGAACATGGGCGCGCAGCTCGTTAAGGAAGTCGCTTCCAAGACGAACGACATTGCCGGCGACGGCACCACGACCGCAACCGTTCTCGCGCAAGCCATCATCCGTGAAGGCCTCCGTAACGTGACGGCCGGCAGCAATCCGCTGCTCATCAAGCGCGGCATCGACAAGGCGGTTCAAATCGCCGTTGCCGAGATGGAAAAAATGGCGCAGAAGGTCGACACCCCGGAGAAGATCGCTCAGGTCGCATCGATCTCGGCGAACGACAAAGAAATCGGCGGCTTGATTTCCGAGGCCATGCAGGCCGTCGGCAAAGACGGCGTCATCACGGTCGAAGAGTCGAAGAGCTCCGACACCAAGGTCGAGACCAAAGACGGCATGCAGTTCGACAAGGGCTACATCTCGCCGTACATGGTCACCGACAGCGAGCGTATGGAAGCGACCCTCACGGATCCGTACATCCTCGTCACCGAGCGCAAGATCTCGGCGATCGCCGATATCCTCCCGCTGCTCGAGAAGATCGTTCAGGTTCAGAAGCCGCTGCTGCTCATTGCCGAAGACGTCGAAGGCGAAGCCCTCGCGACGCTCGTCGTCAACAAGCTGCGCGGAACGTTCACGACCGTCGCCGTCAAGGCGCC
>CAXTIY010000001.1:4144-23058 GCA_964244215.1 uncultured bacterium | reverse complement strand
ACCGAAACCGAACTCAAAGAGAAGAAGCACCGCATCGAAGATGCCCTCTCGGCGACCCGCGCGGCCGTTCAAGAAGGCATGATCCCGGGCGGCGGCAGCTCGCTCATCCACGCGCTCAAGGCGCTGGAAGCCTACAAGCCCTCGACGACCAACGGCAACGCGCACACCGCCGTTGACGAGAAGATCGGCATCGACATCATCCGCCGCGCGCTCGAAGAGCCGCTGCGCCAGATCGCGACCAATGCCGGCTTCGAAGGTTCCGTCGAAGTCAACCGCGTGAAACAGGCCCCCGCGGGCCAGGGCTTCGATGCCATGTCGGGCGAGATCGTCGACATGCTCGCAGCCGGTATCGTCGAGCCGTTCAAAGTGACGCGCTCGGCCCTACAAAACGCGGCGTCGATCGGTTCGCTGATCCTCACCACGGAAACGCTTATCGCCGATAAGCCCGAACCCAAGTCCAATGGTGGCGGCGGCGGCGGAATGCCGGGCGGCGGCATGGGCGGCATGGGCGGCGGCGGCTACGACATGATGTAGCTCTCGCAGCGGCGAGAGTTGCGTCGGATCGGAAACGACCGAAGCAATGAGAGGGTCGCGTCAATGAGACGCGGCCCTTTTTCTTTGCGGTTTATTGCGCTCGTACGCGTGATTCGGCGCACCCTTGCGACCGTCGTTATAGCGAGCGGCAAGCTTTACGTGGCAAACTACTTCGGCAACACGGTAACGACGTATGAAGCGGACGGCACTCCGGCTTCTCCGACAATCGCAACGGGACTAAGCGGACCTGCGGGAATAGCAGTCGACGCGGCGGGCAAAATCTATGTGACGAATTACCTCGGCAACTCGCTCACGACGTACGGCCCGGACGGCACCCAAACGACGCCCACCATCGGCGGATCGCCCGCACCATCAGGCATCGCTCTCGAGTAATCTCCTCCGCCTAGTTCGCCCGGGGACGAGGAGGCGAAGTCGCCCGTCTTCGAACAGGCTGTCATCACGGCGTTAAGGAGCAACGTTGCCGAGAACAATCGGAGTCATCGGACTCGGAGCCATGGGTCTCGGCGTCGCGCGCTCGCTTTTGCGCGCAGGCTTCGTCACGCACGCGTACGATGTGCGCCCGGCGGTGCTCGCCACGTTCGCGAGCGACGGAGGCATCGCGTCGGCCGATCCGGCCGCGCTCGGAGCGGCGTGCGACGTGGTCGTGACGGTCGTGGTCAACGCAGCTCAAACCGAGAGCGTCTTGTTCGGCGAGCGCGGAGCGGCGGCCGCGATGAAGCCCGGGTCGCTCGTCATCGCGAGCGCGACGGTCGCACCCGATTTTGCGGCGGAGCTAGGGAAACGCCTCGGTGAGTGCGGGTTGCTGCTGCTCGATGCGCCGATGTCCGGGGGCGCGGCCAAAGCTGCCGCGGGCGAGATGACGATGATGACCTCGGGGCCGGCCGAATCGTACGCCGCTTGCGAAGACGTTCTCGCTGCCATCTCGGGCAACGTCTACCGCTTGGGCAGCGAGCACGGCCAAGGCTCGAAAGTGAAGATCATCAATCAGCTTCTTGCCGGAGTGCACATCGCGGCCGCGGCCGAAGCGATGGCGCTCGGTTTGCGCGAAGGGGTCGATTCAGCCGCCCTTTACGACGTCATCACGCACAGCGCCGGTAATTCGTGGATGTTCGAAAATCGCGTACCGCATATACTCGCAGCCGACTACACGCCGCTCTCCGCGGTCGACATTTTCGTTAAAGACCTCGGGCTCGTTTTGGACACGGCGCGTAAAACGAAATTTCCGTTACCGCTCTCCTCGACCGCGCATCAGATGTTCATGTCGGCGTCTGCCGCCGGACACGGCGCCGAAGACGACTCCGCCGTTATAAAAACCTTTCCGGGCATTACGCTACCCGAACCGCATACGCAATCTTGAAGGCCCGGCGGCCATTGCTCGGGTGCATCGCCGATGACTTCACGGGCGCAACCGATCTCGCCAATATGCTCGTGCGCGGCGGCATGCGAACCGTGCAAACGATCGGCGTGCCCGAAGAGATGCCGGACGTTCCGGCGGACGCGCTCGTCGTCGCGCTTAAATCACGGACGATACCGGCTGCGGAAGCCGTGGCGCAATCGCTGACCGCGTTACGCCGGCTCGTGCGGCTCGGCTGCCGTCAATTCTTTTTTAAGTATTGCTCGACGTTCGATTCGACCGACGGCGGTAATATCGGGCCCGTCGCGGATGCTTTGATGCGCGAACTCGATACCGACTTCACGCTCGCGTGCCCTGCGTTTCCGGAAAACGGCCGTACCGTCTTTCGCGGTTACCTCTTCGTCGGAGATGCGCTCTTAAACGAATCCGGCATGCAACACCATCCGCTAACGCCGATGACCGACGCGAATCTCGTACGCGTGCTACAGCGGCAGACGACGGCGAAAGTCGGATTGCTCCGGTACGATGCGGTCGGTGCGGGCAAAGACGCGACCGCGAATGCGATCGCGGCGCTGCGTGAAGCGGGTGTTCGCATGGCTGTCGCCGATGCCGTCTCGAACGCGGATCTGCGTACGCTCGGGGCGGCCTGTGAGGGATTCACGCTGCTCACCGGCGGTTCCGGACTCGCTCTGGGTCTGCCCCAGAATTTCATGCGAGCCGGGCTTCTCGAGCGGACCTCGGAAGCGGGCGACGTCCCTGCGATCGGGGGCCGCACGCTCGTGCTCGCCGGCAGCTCGTCGCAAGCGACGAACGCCCAGGTCGCCGCTTGGACGCGCGTTCGGCCCTCGTTCAAGATCGATGCGCGCGCGCTCGGCCGCGGCGAACGCGTCGTCGCCGAAGCACTCGCTTTCGCCGAGAACGAGAGCGGTGCCGACGTGCTCGTCTACGCGACGGCGACGCCGGATGAAGTAAAGGCCGTGCAAGCGGAGCTCGGCGTGGAGCGAGCCGGAGCACTCGTCGAGGACGCGCTCGCGGAGATCGCGCGGGAAATGCGCGCGCGCGGAACGCGCAAGTTCGTCGTCGCCGGCGGCGAGACGTCGGGTGCCGTGGTGCAAGCGCTCGGCTTGCGCGCGCTTCGCATCGGCACGCAGATCGATACGGGCGTACCCGCAACGGTCTCGCTCGACGATCCGCCGCTCGCGCTCGCGCTCAAGTCCGGTAATTTCGGCGGCGTCGATTTTTTCGCAAAAGCGGTCGCGCATCTCGGCGCGCCTTAGATGACGGATGAAGCGCGCGTGCGCGACGAGATCTGCCGCACGGGAGAAAGCCTGTATCGCCGCGGTTACACGGTGGGCTCCGCCGGAATCAGCGCTCGCCTCGACGACGGCTATCTAATGACGCCGACCGGTGCGTGCCTCGGAACGCTCGCAGCGGAGGATCTAACGAAGCTCGATCGCCGCGGCGAACGCGTCTCGGGAGCCACGCCGTCGAAGACGTTCGCATTGCATCGCGGCGTGTACGACGCCCGTGCGCGAGCTCGCCCGGACGGTGCGCGCCTCTGGTTGATGTCCGTACCACGGCCCGCCCCTTTACAAGAAGCCGCTCTCGAAGAATTACGCGCAACGTTCGGTGTACGCTTGTAGGAGAATACATGAATCCCACGTTCGAGCCGAAAACCGCGGCAGTCGCCGCAGAAGAAGACCGCGTCTACCATAAAGTGTTTTGGCACATCATGCCGTTCTTGATGCTGTGTTACGTCGTCGCGTATCTCGATCGCGTCAACGTCGGTTTTGCGAAGCTGCAAATGAACGTCGATCTCGGATTTAGCGAAACCGTCTTCGGTCTCGGCGCCGGGCTCTTCTTCATCGGATACTTTATCTTCGAAGTACCGAGCAACGTCATCATGTATCGGATCGGTGCGAAAATCTGGATCGCGCGAATTATGATTACGTGGGGCCTCGTGTCGGCCGCCTTCATCTTCGTGAAGTCTCCCGCGGCGTTCTACGCGATGCGCTTCCTGCTCGGGCTTGCGGAAGCGGGCTTCTTTCCCGGCATCATTCTTTACTTAACGTATTGGTATCCCGCGCATCGCCGCGCGGCGATCGTCACGACGTTTATGGCGGCCATCCCCGTCTCGGGTATCTTCGGTAATCCGCTCTCCGGTTGGATCATCGACGCATTCGGTGGCGTTGCCGGCTTGCGCGGTTGGCAGTGGATGTTCATCATCCAGGCGCTGCCAGCGATTCTCATCGGTATCGTGACGATCTTCTTTCTCGATAACGGCATTCGATCGGCAAAGTGGTTGAACGAAACCGAGAAGACGATCCTCGAACGGGAAATCGTCGCCGACGTCGCGCTTCGCGAAGAGTCGAAAAACCTCGGTGCGGTGCTACGCGACCCGCGTATCTGGGCTATGTGCCTTATTTATTTTAGCGTCGTACTCGGCCAATACGGCTTAACGTTCTGGATGCCGACCCTCGTCAAGGCGACGGGCGTGAAGGGCAACGTAAATATCGGTTTGCTCAGCGCCATTCCGTTCGTCTGCGCCGTTATCGCGATGCCGTTGCTCGGGCGTAGCGCAGACGCTCGTCGGGAACGGCGCTGGCATCTCATCGTACCGGCGTTGCTCGGAGCGGTCGGATTCGTCATCTCCGCGTCCTTTCCGCAAAATACGGTCATCGCGATAACGTTCTTATCGCTCGCAGCGGCAGGCGTGCTCTCGTGCGCGCCGCTCTTCTGGTCGTTGCCGACGGCTTTTCTATCCGGCGCCGCTGCCGCAGGCGGTATCGCGATCATTAATTCGGTCGGAAACTTATCCGGCTTTGCGAGCCCGTATCTCGTTGGCTACCTCAAGGATGCGACGCACAGTAATCAGAGCGGCATGTTCGTACTCGCGGGCTTCCTCGTGCTCGGCGCCATCGCAACGTATCTCACCCCGGCAAAACTCGTAAACCGCTAGGGGCGTCTGCCCGTTCGGACGATAGCCGCACGAAGTGTCGAGGGTGACGGCCGACGAAGATTCGATCGGCCGGCCGGGGAAGTTGCAGGCGATAACGCTCGGCTCGCAGCCATGGCGATTGGGTCAAGTCGTGGCCGCAAACGCGACGCCGGGCGCCGCTTACCCAAAGCCACTCGCCGAGCTCGTACCAGATAAGCCGCTCGATCGTACGACGGCGGAGGACCGATGATCTCCCAAACGACGACCCGCAACGAAGAGCTCGCCGCCAAGCACAAGCAGTTCGTGCTGACGCCGTGGGTCGCGCAGGGCGCGCATACGGCGCCGACGATCGTCCGCGGCGAAGGCGTGCGCATCTTCGATGCGGACGGCAACGCCTATCTCGATCTTTCGTCGGGGCTCGTCGCGACCAATCTCGGGCACAGCCACCCGCGCGTCGTTGCGGCGATCCGCGAGCAAGCCGAGCGCATCTGCTACGTTCCGCCGGCGCTCTTCAGCGACGTGCGGGCGCAACTGGCCGAAGAATTAATCGCCCTCGCGCCCTGGCCCGAGGGCGGCCGTGCATACTTCACGGCGGCCGGCGCCGACGCGAACGAAGATGCGATGAAGCTCGCGCGCAACGTGACGGGCCGTCCGAAAATTTTAACCGCGTACCGGTCGTTTCACGGTTCATCGTACGGCGCGTCGACTTTAAGCGGTGAGAACCGTCGCTGGGGTGCCGAACCCGGCATCGGGGCCGTCACGCACTTCTTCGCTCCGTTCCCGTATCGCAGTCCGTTCCATACGCGCGACGCGCGGGAAGAAGTCGAGCGCGCGCTCGCCCATCTTTCCGAGGTGATGGCGTACGAGAACCCGCGCAGCATCGCGGCGGTCCTGATCGAACCCGTCGTCGGTTCCAACGGCGTCATCGTGTATCCCGAAGGTTATCTCGCGGGCGTCCGTGCGCTGTGCGAGCGTCACGGCATCATGCTGGTCTTCGACGAAGTGATGACCGGTTTCGGCCGCACGGGCGCGGCATTTGCCGGCGAACGCTTCGGCGTCGTGCCCGATTTGATGACGTTCGCGAAGGGCGTCACGTCGGGATACGTGCCCCTCGGCGGCGTGCTGATCCGGGAATCGCTCGCGGAAACGTTCGACGAGCGGCCGCTCGTGATGGGCCACACGTATTCCGGCCACCCGCTCGCGATGGCGACGGGTCTCGCGACGCTCGCGGCGTATCGCGAGGAAGGGCTCTTCGAGCGGGCGCGTCACATCGAGACGCGCTTACGCACCGGACTCGGCGCTTTGCAGGCGCATCATCCCATGCTCGGCGAGGTGCGTGGCGTCGGCGCCTTCTTCGCACTCGAATTCGTGCGCGATCGCGAGACGCGCGAGCCGCTCGTGCCGTGGCAGGGCGCGGGTCCGGGTGTGATGGCGACGTTCTTCGCTGCCCTGCGGCGACACGGCGCCTACGCCTTCGGCCGCTTCAATACCGCCGTTATTTCGCCGCCGCTGATCGCGACGGACGCCGAACTCGAAGAGGGCATCGCCGCGCTCGATCGTGCCATCGGCGAACTCGAGGCCGCCGCAAGCAAATAGGCTCTTCTGCGCGAAGACGCGGGACGGCCCGTGTCGTTCGCCTTCGCTCGTAAATTTTGGCAATTCGATAGCTCGCTCATCTCGAAGCGCACGGCGTTACGCGATGGCTTAGCCGTCGCCTCGGCCCTCGCGCTCGGGCTTGCGGCCGGCGGCCCGACGATTGCCGTCATCATGGCGATCGGCGCCATCGCGACCGCGATGGCCGATGGTCCCGAAGCCGTTCGCGTGCGGCTCGTCCGGCTGCTCGTCGCGGGGTGCGCGGCGGCCCTCTCGGCCTTCGCGGGCTCCGTGACGGGCGGGCACCCGTGGCTCGCCGTGCCGACGCTCGCCGTTTGGGCGTTCGCGTGCGGGCTCGTCGTCGCGCTCGGCGTGGACACGACGACCGTCGGCCTCAACAGCCTCGTCGTCTTCATCGTACTCGAGCATAGCGCGCTCGACCCGTTTCGGGCCGCTTGTCTCGCGGCGCTCGTCTTCGGCGGCGGACTGATTACGATGCTCTTTTCCGCGCTCGCGCTCCCCTCGCGCATAAGCCCGCCGCAGCGCGCGATCGCAGCCGCATACGCGCATCTGGCCGATCTCGCTGCCGCGCCGCCCCACGGGCACGCGATGCCGCCCGTGAGCGTGCCGATCGCGCAGGCGAAGCAGACCCTGCAATTCTTCGGATCGCAACACGAAGTGCGCGGCGAGGCGCTGCGGACGCTGCTCGATCAAGCCGAGCGGTTGCGCATCGAAATTCTGTCGCTCGAAGAATGGCGCGACGTCGAACTCGACCGGCACGATCCGATCGCGCCGCCGGTAACGACGGCGCTAGGCGCGGTCGCGACGGCGCTGCGCAGCGTGGCGACCGCGTTGCTACGCACGGCCGCCACCTCCGACATCGCGGGCGCCTGTGCGACGATCGAAACGGAGCGCGAGCGCATCGCGAATAGGCCTCGCACCGGAGAAGCGGATCCGCTGCCGCCCGCGATCGTGCGCGTGCTCGACGCCGTGATGGGGCAGCTGCGCGCAGCGGATTCGGCGGTACGTGACGTCGTCACGGGTTTCGACATCGTGCGTGAAGTAACGGGCGCCTTGCACGTGCCGTTGCCGCCGGTACGCGCGACACTCGCGACTTTGCGCGCGAACCTCACGTTCGACTCGACTGCGTTCCGGCACGCGCTGCGTCTCGCGGCGTGCGTTACGGCCGCAGAAACGATCGCGCACGTCGCGCATCTGGAGCGCGGTTACTGGTTACCGATGACGGCCGCGCTCGTCTTGAAGCCCGACTTCGGCGAAACGTATACGCGCGGCATCATGCGCGTCGTCGGCACGCTGCTCGGCATCGCGATCGCCTTCGGCTTGCACGGGCTCGGCATCGCTTCGAACGAAGGCCGTATCGCCATTATCTTTCTCGCGGTCTTCTTGGCGCGTAGTTTCGGCCGTCCGAATTATGCCGTGCTCACGACGAGCATTACCATTTACGTCGTGGAGTTGTTCGCCATCAGCGGCGAATCGATCGATCAGACGATCGTGGAACGTACCCTCAACACGCTGCTCGGTGGCGGCCTCGCACTCGCGTTCTATGCGGCTTGGCCCACGTGGGAACGCGGCCGGCTGCGCGTCGTGCTCGCCGATTTGGTCGCCGCCTATCGAGCGTATTGGAATGCGGTGATCGCCCGCCTCGATCGTGCGCGCGGCGGCGCGGGAGTGGGCGAAGACGACGCGGCACTTCACGACGCTCGGCTCGCCTCTCGTGTGGCACGCACGAACGCGCAAGCCTCGCTCGAACGCGCACGCGCGGAACCGGGCAAGTCTATTGCCGAACTCGATCTCTACGCCGGTATTCTCGCGGCCGCGCATCGTTTCGTGCTATCGACACTGCGTTTAGAGACCGCAGCGGAAACGCGCGTCCCGTTGCCTGCCGCCACCGGCGAATACGCGACGCTCGTCGATCGAACGCTCGACGCGATCGAGCAAACCTTGCGCGGCGCGGCGTTACCGGCAGACTTGCCGGATCTCCGCGCCGCGCATCGCGCTCTCGTGCGCTCGGCGACGCGCGACTCGGAACGCTTGTTCGCCTTCGAAGCGGATAACGTCGCAAATAGTCTCGATACGATCGTCGACTTATTACGGCGCGACGCCCACGCCGCGACGCGTCGGGCGCGCGCGCTCAATATCAAGCGGCTACGCCGTAGCGCTCGCTCCTCACAACGCCCGGAACGTTTGGACGATCCTCGGACGGTACTCGAAGATATTGGGTCGAGCGTGGACGCCGCGCGCGCACGCACTCTCATCTTTCTTAGCATCTGAGAAAGCACACGGCTACGGCGTCGGTGGCGAGGAGGGCGTTTACGGCCAAGGCAATATCGGGGTGAGCGCTTATTCGGAGAACAACGGATGAGCTGCGATTTATGCTGAATCCGCCTACGGCGCGAACCTCTCGATGCCATACAAGATTACGACGGCACGGTATCGTACGGCGACGGCATCGTCGCGTCGGTGTTTGCGAAGAGTACGAAATTCGTCCGAGCGATGCAAGACCTTCTCAGTCGGCAAGCCTTGCGATCACGCTCGCGTTCGGCCACGCGCCACAGCACCCTTAATTAGCGAAGATCCGTCGGCGGCTTCGAGGAGCGATTCCTCGAGCCGCTATGGGACGCGTCCGCGAAGCTACTTGCTACTGTATGCGTGATTCTCCTGATCGAGAAGATAGATCGAGCGAACCCGCGCCGCGCCGAGCAATTTGCGGTCGTAATAGACCTTCACGTACTGGCCGGGGGCGATCGTCGCAAGATAAGACGTCTTACTGTGGCCTTTCTTGAAGACGTTTTGAAAGTGCGGCGGCAACACGAAACCCATCGTTTTCTGCGACTTCGGATTGTATACTTTGATGTTGTCCGCGGAGACGTGCCGCACGATCCCGTTGAAAATCCCCGGCGGCTTCGCTGCAAGCGACGGCGCGACGTTGAAAAGAATGGCGAGCGCCGCGATGGCTGCTACGCGGTAATATGAAATGCGAACCTGCTTCATAAAGGCGGCTTACCCAAGACAAGCGTGCCCTTAAGCGTCGGTGATGCTAAGTCGCGGGAGGCGCTTCCTCGGGCCCGCGTTGCCCGAGCACCATCGCCCCGCCCGCGACACCGCCGAGCAGCACCGCCCAGACGAGGCGCTCGTCGATAGCACCGTCGAGTGCGAGCACGTCGTCGAGCGAGAGACGCCCGTACCCCGACATTGCGAGCGCGAGCGCAGCCGCGGAGTACATCGCGCCGAGTTCGACGCCGCCCTTCTGTGCGAAAAAGCCGTTTTTCGCGTGAACGCTTAGCTGCGCCACGAGCATCACCGAAATTACCATCGAGGGTCCTAGCGGACCGCCGAGTCCGAGGGTCACGAGGACGCCCGAAGCGATTTCCGTGTATGACGAGAGTCTCGCGTAGCGTGCGCCGGGCTTAAAGCGCAGACTTTCCATGAGCCCCGCCGCAGCCTCGAGCCCCGGCCCGTCAAACCAGCCGAAGGCCTTTTGCGCACCGTGTGCGGCGATGCTCAGACCGAGCGTGGTGCGAGCGAGGAGCGTTCCAATATCGCGAAGCATGCTGCCATGTTCGCCCTGCGCAGCAAATTACTTTGACGCATCAAAACGTGCCGGGCTTCGCCCGGCTTCTGCCCCACTAATGCGCGGACTTCGTCGCGAGTCGCGCGCCCCACACGGCCAGCGCATCTTCGGCAAGCGCCACCCCGGTGTCGGGAAGCCCCTTCGATTTCACGAGAAACGTGCGAATCGTATATCCGATCCAAGAGCCCGCGAGAGCGCCCGCGACGCCGCAGCCGATCCCCGCAAGACGAGACGCGCCGAGGCGCGCCGCGACGGTACCGCCGCACCAGCCGCCCGAGACGGCGCGCGCGATGAGGGCGGGCGGGCTCAAGCGCGACGGCGTGAACGGCAGTTTGTCGCCGATGTACTCGCCGAGCGCGAGCAACCCGCCCGCACCGCGAAGCGAAGAAGCGCCGGCCGCGAGCGTTACGGCCGGCGCCGTCATCGTGCGTAACCCGGCGACGGCGCCGATGCCCGTGGCCTTCAAATATGCAGTCGCAGCCAAAATAGCTTCTCCCAAGACGGAATGTGAGGCTTCTACCCGAGGCGTCCTGCCGTTACGCGGGCGTCGCATGTCCGGCTTCGTCTCGAGACGGCCACGAGGCGGATTGCGTCGAAGACCGGCGGGTGACGAGAAACTGCATGAACCGCGGCCGGTGGGGCGAGTTATCCACCTGGCTAACGAGTCGGCGCAAACGTGGCCCGAACCAGTAGAGCCTGATGCTCGATCTTCGGCCGCGCGACGTCGTAGCGCGATACTATGACGAAATGTTCACCCCGGACGGCGTGCCGCGCGAACACTACGCTGCGCTCGCCGCGACGCTTGCCCGCATGGATCGCGACGAGATACTCGGGCGCGTTCGCTCGATCAATACCTCGCTCTTGCAGCGTGGCGTCACGTTCACCGTCTACGCAGATTCCGCCGGGACCGAACGGGTGTTTCCCTTCGACGTTATCCCGCGGATCATTACGGCGACCGAATGGAAGCGAATCGAGAAGGGCATCGCACAGCGCGTGCGCGCGGTAAACGCGTTCATCTCCGACGTCTACCACGATCAGCATATTTTGCGCGAGGGGCGGATCCCGCGCGAACTCGTCTATTCGTCGCTGCACTTCAACCGTGAAATGATCGACGTCGACGTGCCGAACGACGTGTACATCCACGTGTCGGGCATCGATCTGATCCGCAACGAAGCGGGCGAGTTTCTCGTGCTCGAAGACAACTGCCGCACGCCTTCAGGCATCTCGTACGTGCTCGAGAATCGCGACGTTCTCAAACGCGGTATGCCGCGGCTCTTCTACGATTATGCGATCCAACCGGTCGACGATTACCCGATTCGCCTGCTCGACGTTCTTCGTAACGCCGCCCCGCGCGGTAACGACACGCCGAACGTCGTGCTCCTCACGCCCGGTATCTATAATTCCGCCTACTTCGAACATACGCTGCTCGCGCGGCGCATGGGCATCGAGCTCGTCGAAGGCCGCGATCTCGTCGTCGTGGATAATTTCGTGTACGTGAAGACGACGCGCGGTCTGGAACGCGTCGACGTGATCTATCGCCGCGTCGATGACGACTTTCTCGATCCGCTCTACTTCCGTTCCGATTCCGGCCTCGGCGTGACGGGCCTGATGAACGCGTATCGCGCGGGTAACGTCGGACTCGCGAACGCCATCGGCGCGGGCGTCGGCGACGATAAGGCGATCTACCGCTTCGTGCCCGACATGATCCGCTTCTACCTCGGGGAAGAGCCGCTGCTCAACAACGTGCCGACCTACGACTGCACGGATCAGGTTCAGCGCGATCACGTTATCGCCAATCTCGACAAGCTCGTCGTGAAGAACACGAACGCTTCCGGCGGCTACGGAATGCTGATGGGCCCTTTCGCGCCTCAAGAGGAACGCGACCGCTTTAAAACGCTCATCGCCGACCGGCCCCGCGACTTCATCGCACAGCCCGTCATCGAGCTTTCGTCGACGCCGACGCTCGTCGATGGCGAGGTCGTGGGCCGTCGCGTCGATCTGCGCCCCTTCGCGCTTTACGGACGCGACGTGGAGGTGCCGCCCGCCGCTCTAACGCGCGTCGCGCTACGCGAGGGGTCCCTCGTAGTTAATTCCTCGCAAGGCGGTGGAAGTAAAGATACGTGGGTGATGCAGCGATGAGCGCGCGTACGCTATGGGCGGCCGCATGTTAAGCCGCGTCGCGGACTTCATGTTCTGGCTCGGCCGTAACGTCGAACGCGCCGAAACGCTCGCGCGGGTGCTCGACGTTAATTACACGCGCGCCGTGGATCTGTACGCCGGGCGCGACGGCGGCAGCGACGCACACTGGCGCTCGGTCATGCACTGCGTCGGTTTCGTGCCGAAGCCCGTCCTTCCGAAGGGTAGAGAAGCGAGTGCGGTATTCGGTTACGTCGCTTTCGACGACCTAAATCCGAGTTCGATTAAGTCCGGCGTGCGCATCGCGCGCTCGAACGCGCTCGGCGTGCGCTCCGAACTATCGAGCGAAGTGTGGGAGAGCATTAACGTGCTCTACCTCTTCGTGGAAGAACAGAATCTGACCGACGTGATGCGCGAAGGGCCGTCGCGCTTCTTACGACGGCTGCGCGACATGACGCAAGCCTTCGCCGGCATTAGCGATGCGACGATGACGCACGGCGAAGCCTGGAATTTTTTGCAGGTCGGACGCTTCATCGAGCGTGCGTACATGACGGCGCGCATCCTCGCCGCGGTCGACGTCGAGAACGAGCCTTGGCACGAGTCTCAGCGGCTCCTCGAGATGTGTAGCGCGAGTGGTCCTTTCGCGCAACACTCGCATCGCGCACCCGAAGCCCTCGACGCGCTCGAATTCATCGTTCTTTCGCAAGAGTGTCCACGCTCGCTACGCTACTGCGCGCAAGAAGTCGATAGCGCCATGCATCGCATCTCGCGTAGCTCCGATCATACGTACACGAATGCCGCGGAGCGGCGCCTCGGCCGCTTGCGTTCGTATTTCGATTATGCGTCGATCGACGAGATTGTGGCCGGCAGCATCCGCACGTTCGCCGAACGGCAGCTAAGCGAATTTGAATTGCTCTCCGCCGAAATCGAAGTGCGCTATTTCCCGCGCCAGCTCGTGAGCGCGTAATGGGATTGCGCTGCGCGCAAACCGTTCGCGATTCGGCGAGCCGAATCGCGAACATTGTTGGGGCCGGGCAGAGCCCGACAAAGTTGTAATGGAATATACGATCGATCATAAGACGACGTATGTCTATCACGAGTCCGTCGATCAGAGTTATACCGTCGTGCACCTGCAGCCGCGCAGCGATCCCAATCAGTTTTGCACGCGGTACGTGCTCGAACTTTCGCCCGCGTCTCGCGTCTTTTCATACGCCGATCGCTTCGGAAACGACGTCCAGCACTTCGCGATCATGCCGGGCCATACGGAACTCGCGATTACCGCTCACTCGAACGTGGTGACGCTCCTACCCGCGGAGCCGCCCTCGCCCGACGGAGCGACGCGGACGCTCCTCGAGCTCGACAGTCGTCTGCCCGAACTTTACGATTATCTGCACGAAAGCGCGTACGTGCATTTCACGTCTGCCCTCGAGCGCTTCCGGCAAGAGCTCGCGCCGCCGGGCGAAGAGATCGGTGCGTGGTGCCACGGAGTATCGAAACATATCCACAACGGTTTCTCGTACGATACGGGTGCCACGACCGTGCGGACGGTCGTCGATGAGGCGCTCGAGCGGCGCGGCGGCGTTTGTCAGGATTATGCGCACATCATGATCGCCACGCTGCGCAGCGCCGGCATTCCGGCGCGTTACGTGAGCGGGTATATCTTTCGTGGCGAATCGAACGTGCTCGGTGCGGAAGCCTCGCACGCGTGGTGTGAGGCGTATCTGCCGCCCTACGGGTGGGTCGGCTTCGACCCGACGAACGACCTCATCATCAACGACCACTTCGTCAAAGTAGCCTTCGGGCGCGATTACAAGGACGTGAGCCCGGTTCGGGGCATCTATCGCGGCTCCAAGAAAAGCGAGATGAGCGTCAATGTGGCGATGGACATCTTGCTCGGAGCGCAATAAGAAGCGGCAGGCCGAGCGTGATACCGGCGGCAACCCTCGGGACTAGCAGAGTGTCCCAGAGAGTGCTAAGATGAGCGACAACTTTTTTGCCGAGTTCGACGTGATGTTCGCAGAACTGGCGCGCCGATCGCGACCCGGAGAATTCGCACCGAACGCCGATGTTTTCGTGAGTCCCGACGGAGCGACGATTCAAGTCGACGTGGAGATCGCGGGGGCGGAGCCTACGGATCTGCGCGTCATGGTCGAAGCGCGGCGTCTCTACATCGTAGGCCGGCGGGTCGACCGCGAACGGACCGGGCGCGGCTCGGTTCTGCAAAAAGAAATCGCCTACGGTGACTTCGCTCGAAAACTTCACTTGCCGTTCGCGGTCGCTTTCGACGATGCGACGGCCTCTTATCGCGACGGGATTCTTACGATTCGTCTTCCGATATCCGAACACTCAGCATTACCGACGCGGCGGACGGAAATCCGCATGACCGTGAAAAGGATTCTCGCTTAATGGCCGCTTCAACCGAAAAGAAAACCGAGATTCTCGGCATTCTGCCCTTGCAGGACGCGGTGCTCTTTCCGAACACCGTGATCCCGCTTGCGGTCGTGAAGAAGCCCGGCATCGCGCTCGTCGAGGAAGCGCTACGCGACGGCCGCCCGATCGGCCTCGTTTCGCTCAAAGATAAAGATACCGAAGATCCGGGCCCGGACGACGTCCGTCGCATCGGCACGATCGGCACGATCCAGCGTATGATCAAGGTTCCCGACGGCACGATCCGTTGTATCGTCGGCGGCAATAGCGTCTTTCGCGCGGACGAGTTCACGCAATCGACCCCGTATCTTGCGGCGACGTACACGGAACTGCCCGACATCACGCGCGAATCGGAAGAGCTCGTCGCGATGCATCGCAATCTCGCGAGCTTGTTCTCCAAATTGATCGGCTATCTGCCGCAAGCGCCGCGCGAGATGGAGATGGAAGTCAACAACATCTCCGATTCGAATCTGCTGACGTATTTCGTCGCGAGTTCGATGCGCCTCGATACGGCCGATCGTCAGACGTTGCTCGAAGAGCGCAATACCGAAAAGCGCATGCGCAAGTTGACGATCTTGCTCACCAAAGAGCTCGAAGTCGTCGAACTCGGGCATAAGATTCAGTCCGATATCCAGCGCGAGATGGAAAAAAATCAGCGCGAGTTCTATCTGCGTCAGCAACTGCGGGCGATTCAGGAAGAGCTCGGCGAGACCGATCCTCAGCAAGCCGAAACCAACGAATTACGCAAGAAGCTCGACGAAGCGGGCTTGCCGGAAGACGCGCGCAAGGCCGCCGATCGCGAGCTCGATCGGCTTTCGAAAGTGCCGCAAGCGTCGCCCGAATACTCGGTCATCCGCACGTATCTCGATTGGATCGTGCAATTGCCCTGGGGCAAAGAGACGACCGACGCGATCGATATTCCGAAAGCGCGCGCGATTCTCGATGAGGATCATTACGATCTCGAAAAAGTAAAGGACCGCATCGTCGAGTATTTGGCCGTCGGCAAGCTCAAGAAGCGCCTGACCGGTCCGATCTTGTGCTTCGTCGGGCCGCCCGGCGTCGGTAAGACGTCGCTCGGGCAATCGATCGCGCGAGCGATGGGTCGCAAGTTCGTGCGCCTCTCCGTCGGCGGCGTGCGCGACGAAGCGGAAATCCGCGGACATCGCCGGACGTATATCGGCGCGATGCCGGGCACGATCATCCGTGCGCTGCGCGATGCGGGCACGCGCAATCCCGTCATGATGATCGACGAGATCGACAAGGTCGGCTCCGATTATCGCGGCGATCCGCAATCCGCGCTGCTCGAAGTGCTCGACCCGTCGCAGAACAACTCATTCCGCGACCATTATCTCGATTTGCCTTTCGATCTCTCGCAAGTGCTCTTCGTTTGCACCGCAAACGATCTTTCGACGATCAGCGGGCCGCTCCGCGACCGCATGGAAATCATCCAGCTTTCCGGTTACACCGAATTCGAAAAATTGCAAATCGCCAAGCGCTATCTGCTTAAGAAGCAACGCGAGGCGAACGGTTTACGCGATTCGCAAGTGCAGATCAACGATGCGGCGCTACGCGCCGTGATCAACGATTACACGCGCGAGGCGGGCGTGCGTAATCTCGATCGCGAGATCGGAACGATTTTCCGTAAAGTCGCGCGCAGAGTAGCGGAGGAGCCGCGTTTTAAAGCACGCGTGAAGCCGGAGACGCTCGTCGAGTTTCTTTCGCGTCCGCGTTATTACAACGAGGTTAAGAAGCGCACGGCATCCGTCGGCGTGACGACGGGCCTCGCCTGGACGCCGGTCGGCGGCGATATCATGTTCATCGAGACTACGACCATGCCGGGTACGGGCAAGCTCGTTCTCACGGGTCAACTCGGCGACGTCATGAAAGAATCGGCGCAAGCGGCCGTCTCGTTCTTGCGCTCGCGCTCGGGCGAACTCGGCTTGCAAGACGATTACTTTTCCAAGCACGATCTGCACATTCACGTGCCGGCCGGTGCGACGCCCAAGGACGGACCCTCTGCCGGTATCGCACTCGCCACATCGATCGCTTCGTTGCTTACGAAAACGAAAGTCGACTCGAATCTCGCGATGACGGGCGAGATTACGCTGACCGGGCAAGTGCTGCCGATCGGCGGATTAAAAGAGAAAGTACTCGGAGCAAAACGCGCCGGCATTTCCAAGATCGTGCTTCCCAAGCGCAACGAGATCGATCTCGACGACGTGCCGAAAGAAGTGCGCGACACGATGACGTTCGTGCCGGTCGAAGAAATCTCTGAAGTCTTCGAGCAGGCGTTCGGTCAGCGGATCATCACGCCCGTGATGCTCGGCGACGAGCGCAAGGATGGTGTGGTCGTGCCGATGCGTAGTCGTACCGGTGCGAAGCGTCCGTCGCTGCCGCCGGCCCCCGTTGCAAACGTCGAGCGCAAGCGCATGCCCTCGCGTTCGCGGGCAGCCGTTTCTACGCGTAAGCGCTAGGCCGGTTTTGGCGGAGTCCGCGCATACTGCGACTCCGCCCTTGGCGCCCAGGGTAGCCGTGCCGCTCGCACTCGCGCTCGTTTACGTGTTTTGGGGTTCGACGGCGCCGGCGATGAAGATCGCCGTCGAAACGATCCCGGCCTTCGCGATGGTATCGATACGCTTCGCGATCGCGGGCAGCATACTTTGGTTCTGGTGCCGCTATCGTAACGTCGCGCTGCCGAGGGCGCGCGAGTGGGGCGGTGCCGCACTTACGGGCGTTATCTTGCTCGTTCTCGGCAATGCGGTCTTCGCTTGGGTCGTTCACTTCATCCCAAGCGGCATCGGCGCATTGTTATTCGCGCTCGCGCCGCTGTGGATGGCAATGCTCGGCTTCGGGCTCTATCGCGAACGGCTCGCGCCACTGGGTGTGATCGGCCTCGCCCTCGGACTCGCCGGCATGCTGTATCTCTACTCGCCGAGCGGCGGCCAGAACTTGCCGCTCGTTCCCGCGCTCGTCGGCGTTTTCACTTCCCTTGCGTGGGCGCTCGGCTCGATGCTCCAGCGGCGGCTCGCCGCGAGCGACGTCGTGCAGATGAGCGCAATGCAGATGCTCGTTGCGGCAGTCGTGCTCGCGATCGTGGCGTGGCTCGGCGGCGAACGCTTGTCGCCCGCGCAATTTACACCGAGTGCCCTCGGTGCGCTCGGCTATCTCATCGTCTTCGGAAGCATCATCGGGTTTAGCGCGTTCTTGTGGCTGATGAATAACGTCCCGACGACGCTCGCTTCGACCTACGCTTACGTGAATCCGATCGTGTCGCTCGCGATCGGCGTCGGCCTCTTACACGAACGATTCGATCGCCATCTCGCGTTCGGCGCAACGCTCATCATTGCGGGCGTGGCCGCGATGATGCTCGCTCCCCGCCGCCCCTCGCGCAACGTGCGCGCTTACGCGACCGCCGGAACGGGTGGAACCGCTAACGCCTCTTCGACCGAGGCGGCAACCGTAAAGTAGTTGAGCAGTTCGGTAATCGCAAAGATGCGGTAGATTCGCGAAGCCGGCTGCAAAACGATCGTGAGCGCCTTGCGATTACTCACTTTGATGAGCGCGGTCAAGCCCGTGCTGTCGATATACGGACATGCGAGCAAATCGACGACCGTGCGCTGCGTAGCGCCCGAGTTCGAGCAGGCGAGTTCCAAAGCGTCGGCATTCGAACCGTCGATATCCCCTGCGACTTCGACGATTCGAACGTCGGGGCGATCGAGCACAGTAAATGCTAACATGGATATCCGCGGCGTAAAAAATACACGTTATATTTGTGACACGAGTATTCGGTTAAGGGTTCCCGCTCGAATCCGTACGCCCCATCATGGTTAGCAATACGCCGAGCGAGCGTATCTCCTAAACGGAGCGCTCTGTCGCCGCAACACAAGGGTTCCTTCAAGCGCGTGGACCTCGCGCGCAGATCTCGAGCCGGGTGCCTCCGGGATCCTCGAAAGAGTGCCGGATAGTGTTCGTCGCTCGACCACTCGATGACGCGACCACCCGCTTCCCGAACGAGCGCTTCCACGGCGGCAATATCGTTTTCACGTTCGAGCGTGAAAGCGATGCGCGTTTCGTTCGCAACCGTGGCCGGGTTCTCGATAAAGCCGACGAACCAGCCGGGCGACCCATGTTCGATCGGCGTGTGACGATGGCGGTAAGCCGGCGCAAAAAGCGAGAGTTGCGGCCGCCGGCGAGAGACGATTCCGACGCGATCGCGGTGAGCGTCAACGTGAGCACCGTCGTCGTCACGTCCACGACGCCGAGTTTACGTGCGACGGCATTTTGTACGCCCATCGAAACGCCCGAGGCCGCGAGGATGA
>CAXTIY010000001.1:0-4044 GCA_964244215.1 uncultured bacterium | reverse complement strand
TCATGTTCGCGACGAACACGTGCCCGTATCGCAAAACGCTGACGGCATCGACGAAGCCCGTTACGAGCGTGAGTGAATGCAAGAGCAGCGGTAAGGGGCCGGGCGTATCGTTCAGAGCGCGCTACGCATCGACGAAAATGCCTTCGCCGCTTTCGACGCTGCCGATTACGGCGGCCAGAGCGTCCGGTTCGCGAAGTGCCTCGAGCAACAGGGAAAGCGTATCGGGCGGACACGCGATGAGCAGCCCGCCGCTGGTTTGGGCATCGCTGAGCAAGAGCCGGATGTCGCTCGGCACGCCGTCTGCAAAATGCGTGAATGCCGCGTGTTCGGCTGCGTTGCGGCGCGTGCCGCCGGGGGAGATGCCGCGCGCAAGAAGGTCCCAGGCGAGCTGATAGACGGGCACTTGCGACGCCACGATGCGCAGCGCTACGCGGCTCGCGCGCGCGAGCTCGTTTCCGTGGCCGAGTAAGCCGAAGCCCGTCACGTCGGTTGCGGCGCGAACTCCCGCCGCAATCGCGGCGCGCGAAGCGACGGCATTGAGCGTCGTCATCCAACGTACCGCGGGCGCGATCTGCGCTTCATCGATCGCATCTTTTTTTAGGGCGGACGCGAGGATCCCCGTGCCGAGCGGCTTCGTTAAGACGAGTACGTCGCCGACACGCGCGCCGGCGTTCGTGATCGCGGCCTTCGGATGCACGATGCCGGTCACGGCCATGCCGTATTTGGGCTCGTCGTCTTCGATCGTGTGGCCGCCGAGAATTGCGACGCCCGCCGCTTTCGCAACGTCCGCGCCGCCCGCGAGAATGCGCGCGAGGACGTCCGGGCCGAGCGCTTCCATCGGGAAGGCAGCGATGTTGAGCGCCGTCAGCGGCGTGCCGCCCATCGCATACACGTCCGAGATGGCGTTGGTCGCCGCGATGCGTCCGAAATCGTACGGATCGTCGACGATCGGTGCGAAGAAATCGACCGTCTGCACGAGGGCTAGGTCGTCGCGCAGTTTAAAAACGCCCGCGTCGTCGCTCGTAGCGTAGCCGACGAGCACGTTTTCCGTCGCCGTCGCCGGCACGTCGCGTAGCGCCCGCGAAAGGTCGCGCGAACCGACTTTACTCGCGCATCCGCCGCCGGCGGTGTAGGCGGTAAGCCGGATGCGTTCGGTCATAGCCATAGCGTAGCCTTAGACGCAGCCGCTCGCGATACCGCGCTCCTGGACGTCGCGAGCGCCCCGTTGCCGGCACGCCGGCCGCCACGTTCGTGCACCGACGCGGACCGGGTTTCGCACGTAGATCGCCATGGAACAGCTTGTTGCGAAACACGGTGCTTCCGTTCTGCCGAAGCGCAACGTCATAACGCACATCAACGGACGTCTTGAGAGTGTTACTTTAACGAAACCGCCTTCGGGGCGCGCATGCCTGAGTGTTTGACGCTTTTGGATCGTAACAAGGGCCTTCGCTAGCCTTTTGTGCAGCTCACGTGAAATGCGGATGCAGCGTTATGCTGTCCGCTAGCTGCAACAAGTTTTGCAATGCAAAAATTGAATTAGCGAGGGTAAAGCGCTGCGGTTGCAGTTGAGTGCGTGCGGTACGGTTAGACGCAGGTGCGAGCCGTAGCGCGTGGCACGATACCATCGTCGATTAAGCGCTGAGTCAACCAAGTTCAGCTCCTACATTCGAGTTTTCACAACGGTGAAACGCTCCAAACCGTGCCGTCAGCATAAATGACAAAGCGGCTCCAGCAGTCGGTTGCGCCGAGTCGCTCGTCGCGAACCGGCAAAGGAGCGAGCGTAGGAACGCCGGCTGGCCACGCTAATTTGTAGCCCCGCTTTTTGAGATCGCGGCACGCCTTCTTTGGGGCAGCGGCCTCCTCGCACATCACTGCCGCCGAAGTGGAATCTTCATACTCCGTGCCGACCAGATCCTGACGGCTCTCAAACGGTGCTAGGGAAACTTCAAACTCGTATTCGACTCCATTTACGAGAACGCCGACGTGCTGCACGCGTTTATTCGTATTATTCGTCAACGTCGCGTCGAGAACCGTGGCGTTCTTCGGCCGCACTTTTTGAAGGGAACACGCCGTCGCGGCAACGGGCCCTGACGAACATGCTGCGAGGAAGTGGAGAGCCGCCAAGCATCCCAAAGTTTTTAATGGGCGCAATAGAACCGTGTCCCGGATTCCAATCCCGCGCAGGCGCTCAACCATGCTCGGATCGAATGCTGCAGCGATCACGCCGGCACGGTCCTTGTTCGGCAAGAGAACCAGCCAGGAGCGTATGCGGAGGCAGCGAGCCGTATAAACCGTTCAGGGCGCACCCGGGACGAACGAGAGAAGTTTGGCGCGCGACAATCTTATCCGAACTTCACGAGCGCAGCCGCAATGCCGATCGCGATTCCGACCGCCGCCCGGTCGAGCGGGCACGAGCACGAGCCCTCCGCGCCCGCGCAGTGCGCTTCGCGGCCCGTGTCGAGCGCGGCATGCGCCGAGGCGAGGTGATTGCAGTTCGGGCAGTCGCCGACGCGCAGCGGGCCGCTCGGCACCCTAGGAACGCATCATACGAAGCATCGCCCACTTTATGGCGGGTGCGACCCGCTTTTCCTTGGCCCCGTAGCCCTTGCGATGTGCTAAAATGTGCCCATGCCGAAGCAGCTGCTCTTCATCCCCGGCCCGGTTACGTGCGCGCCGGAAGTCCTCGAGGCGATGGCCCTGCCGATGATCGATCATCGGGGACCCGAGTTCGCGGAGCTGCTCGGAGGTATCGCGAGCGGCATGAAGCCGATCTTCGGGACCGAGCACGACGTCGTGCTGCTCGGAAGCTCCGGTACGGGCGGGCTCGAAGCGGCCGTCGCCTCCTCGTTCTCGCCCGGGCAAAAAGTGCTCGCGGCTCCCGTCGGCGTCTTCGGGCAACGTTTGATTTCAATCGCGCGCGGTTTCGGTCTGACCGTCGACGTCATCGATACGCCGCTCGGCCAAGGCGTCGATTCGCAGGCCCTTGCGGAAGCCCTTAGAGCGGACACGGCTCACGCCTATGCGGGCATCATGCTCACGCATAACGAGACGTCGACCGGAGTGCAGAACGACATGGCCGCGCTCTCCCGCGCGATCGGTACGCATCCGGCGACCGTCATCGTCGATTCGGTGAGCGGTCTCGGGGCGTCGCCGTTCACGATGGATGCGTGGGGCTTCGATATCGTCGTGACCGCTTCGCAGAAGGCGCTCGCCGTGCCGCCTGGGATGGCGATGGTCGCCGTCGGTCCGCGCGCCTGGCAGCGGATGGCGCAATCCAAAGCGCCGAGCTTCTACCTCGACTTGCAGAAAGCGCGCTCGTTCGCGGAACTCGGTCAAACGCCGTGGACGCCGCCCGTATCGATCGCGTTCGCTCTGGACGTCGCCCTCGAGCGTTATCATAAGCGCGGCATGGCGCACGCCTTCGAACGGCACGCTCGCTACGCGCGAGCGATTCGCGCGTTCGCAGAAGCGGCAGGGCTAACCGTATTCTCCGCGCCGGACGCGCATTCGGTAACGGTCGTCGCGATGCACGCGCCGCCCGGTCTCGACGTCGCGCGCCTGCGCGCCGAACTGCGCGAAGAGCACGGCATCGTGCTTGGAGGCGGGCAGGCCGAACTCAAAGGGAAGATCGTGCGCATGGGAACGATGGGCGAACTTTCGTCGACCGACGTGTTACGCGGTCTCGAAGCCTTCGAGACGGTTCTGCGGCGCGCCGGTCACGACGCTCCGGCCGGCGCCGCAATGCGCGCTGCGCGAACGGAGCTCGCACGGGAGCTAGCCGCGACGTATTAGGTCCGCGATGCCGCAGCGGGTTCTTTTAGCCATAAACCCGCACGCTCGTCGAGGAGCAGACGCGCTCGCTACGGCCGAAGCGAGCCTGCGCGCGGCGGGACACACGGTAACCGTAATCGACCCCAAGCGCGATCCCGCCCGGTTCGCAGCCGATTTCGGACGGCACCGAGGATCGATCGACGTCGCCGCGATCGGCGGCGGCGACGGCACGCTCATCTCCGCGATTGCGGGCGTGCGCGAGGCCGGCGTGCC